>CAZWPV010000273.1:0-4581 GCA_964635485.1 uncultured Anaerolineales bacterium | reverse complement strand
GCACTTCGATCACGTCCTCTGCCGCGAAGTATAGCCCGCAAAGCCCACAACGATTTCTCTGTCTCTTCAGCAAGTTGATCACTCGCGTCGGTTTCGTCGGATCGCGCCCTCGCCGCTGCACCCAGTACGGCCAGTTTTTTGCCAAGCGCGGGAGAACCCCCGGAAACGCCGTGCAGCGAATCCTACGCAGACCGGTTAGCCAGCTACCCTAGCCAGCATTAGCCAGCTACCTTAGCCAGCTAAGGCCAGCGTATAGCCAGCGCCCCTCCCAAACCGGCGTCTTCGACCCATGACTCGTTACTCGTTGTGCTGATTTCGGCCACAAATCGCCTTTCTAGGGGCGTTAAGTTATGTCAAGTTTAAGCAGAACGGCCGCTTGACAAAACCGGCCCACCTGTGATAAGATGAGGCCATAAGGAGCTACTATGGCAGAAACAGCAATCCTGACCACTCACGTGCCGGCCCCACTCCTGGAGTATGGATTGGAGCAGCGCGAAATCGACGACAGTGTAAGCGAGGCGCTGGCGCTTAAACTGTTCGAGACCGGGCGCATCACGTCCGGCGTCGCGGCGCGTCTGCTGGGCAGGAACCGTCTCGCTTTCCTCGACCTGCTCCACAAGCGCGGCATCCCCTACTTCGACTACAGCCGCGAGGAGTTGGAGAGGGAGATGCGGGTCTTTGACACCCTTCAGGCCGCGAGACCTGCATGATTGTAGTCATCGACAGTTCCGTATTGATCGGGCTGGGCGCCATCGGCCGCCTGGCCCTTTTGCATGATCTGTTCGGCGAGGTGATCATACCCCAGGCGGTTGCCGACGAAGTCATCGACTACGGACGTGACCCAGATACCTCGCACCAGGTTGCGGAAGCCGCCTGGATTCAGATAGTGGAAGCAGAGAACAAACTCGCCGTCAAAGTACTGCTCCATCCTTTGGATCTCGGGGAGGCCGAGGTCATCGTTCTCACACAGGAGCTCGGTGCCGATCTCGCGGCGGTAGACGAAAGATTGGCGCGCGAGAAACTGGAGAGCCTTGGCGTGAAAGTCGTGGGAACCTTGGGGATATTGCTCGAAGCGAAACGATCCGGGCTGATCGAGCGGGTTCGTCCGGAGATCGACAAACTGCGCCGGATCAAATTCGCGATGAGCCAAACCCTCGTCGAGATCATCCTCGACATGGCCGGCGAGTTTTCCGGCTAAGCGCGCCCCCCCACCCTCCTCAGCTGCCGAGATAGTCGCGTATGATCCCCGCGTACATCGCGATCGTCTGCGGCAGGCTCTCAACCACCACGTACTCGTCGAGCGCGTGCGCGTTCCCACCCTGCGGCCCAAACCCACACAGCGTCGGGATACCCGCACCGATGAACATGTAGCCCTCGTTCGCCGGCCCCGCCCCGGCCACCGGCCATTCTTCCCCGGTGACCGCCTGCGTCCAGCGTTTGGCCGTTTCCACCAGGCGGTGGTCGGCGGGGATAACGGCGGCGGGGATGTCGACGGTGACGTCGGTGACCACTTGAAGACCCGGCGGCGCGCTCCTCTCCACGACGCCCCTGACGATATCCAACACCTCGTCCTTCGACTGCCCCGGCATCAGCCGGATGTCGATCCCGGCCTCGGCCCGTCCGGGCACGACGCCGCTCACCACGCCGTTGTCGGGACCAAAGCGCAGGCCCGTCACCGTGACCGTGCAACCCAGACCCTCGAAGGCAGGATGGGGAGAGGTGGGAATCTCCACCTCATCGATTGCAAGCGCGACGGCCATCAAGGCCGCGCCGGCGTTGAGTCCCTGCCTCTTCTGGTGCCAGGCTTTGCGGCCGGAGTGAACGGCCTCTCCTGTGGCGTGCAGCCTCAGGCGCAGCACGCCGCGGTGCCCGATGCGGATCTTGTCGCTGGCGTAGGTATAGATCGCGCCGGACGCATCGAGCAGCCCCTGGTCAAGCAGGTAGCGGGCGCCCAGCGGGCTGTTGGCCCCAGACTCCTCGTCAACGACGCCGGCCAGGACGACGCGAGCGGCGGAGAGGTCGAGCAGGCCGTGGTCGCGCAGGAGGGCCAGCGTGTACAGCCCGCAGGCGATGCCGGCCTTGTTGTCGGCGGCGCCGCGGCCGTAGAGGTGGCCGTCGTGGATCTCGGCGGCGAACGGGGGATGCGACCAATCCTCGCCCTCTCCCTCTTCGACCGTGTCCAGGTGGGCGACCAGCGCAAAGCCCCCCACCCCACCCCCCAGCTCGACCAGCACGTTGGGGCGTTTCGGGTCGGCGGCGACCAGGCGCGCCTGAAGCCCAAGACGCTCGGCCTCGCTGGCCACGCGCCGGGCGACGGCCGCCTCGGTGTCGCGGCCGTTGACCGAAGGAGTGCGCACCAGGTCCTGCAAGAAGGCGACCGCCCCACCCTGGTACCGCCGGGCGGCGGATAAGAGTTCACGCTCGTCCACTTCCACGGGCTCAGTATATCGCGTTTTCGGCAAGCAGACAAGGCTATTAAAGCAGCGCCCCGGCCCAGGGACGTTACCCGGGGGCCGGGGCCATTCTGTATTCGCCCGAGCCGACGGACCCTCAGGCCCGCGGCTGCGGCCGGGACGTGGCCGCGCTATCCCTCTACAGATCGGCCTCGGCCGCGCGTCCGTGAACGCGTGGCATTTCCGGCCTGGGCAACGAGGCCACCCTGGCCCCGCGACCGTCAACCCGGAGGGTTATGGGACGCCACCACCCCAACCCGAAAGCCGTTGTTGTTCCAGTCGTTGTTCGGGTGATTGTGGTTGCGGTACGCGCAGCGGGCGTTCCTGGGATTGTTGTTGAAGGAGCCGCCGCGCAGCACCCGGAGGCGTTTTCGGCCCGCCCCACCACCCGCAGGTGGTAGGAATATTGTAACGACAACTGCCGCTCCGGTCAAGCGGCCTTCTTGCCAACAACCTTTTTCTGCCAGCCGCCCAACAGTTTGCCGACCTCGAGCACCATGCGCGAGACGTGCTCGTACTGCCCCATGCTCATAAAGCGCAACTGGTGGCTCAGCCGCAGGTAGAGGCGCAGGCGCTGCAACTCGATATCCGCCTGCTCCAGGTGATGGGCCCTATCGGCGGTGGCAATAGCCGCCGCCGTGATCGCCGCGTAGAAATCCAGCGCCGCGTCCTGCACCCGCTTGGCCAGCACGAACCGCTGCGACCTGGGGAACTTTTCCGTCATCGGCAGCAGCCACGCCAGCAGATCAAAGGTCCGGGTAAAGATCGGTGATTCTTTCATGTCACGATGCCCTCAAACTGTGTGCTGCGCGAACAGAAACCAGAAACACAGCAATCAGGAACCAGAACGGGGAGGGATAGGGGACGCCACCACCCCAACCCGAAAGCCGCTGTCGTACCAGTCGTCGTCCGGGTGCTTGCGGTCGCGGCACGCGCAGCGGGCGCTCCTGGGATCGTCGCCGAAGGAGCCGCCGCGCAGCACCCGGAGGGCCTCTCCTTCCAGGTCATCGTCGCCCTTGTAATCCTCGTAACTTCCCTCCCACTTCGTCCGGCACCACTCCCACACGTTACCGGCCATATCGGCACAGCCGTAGGGGCTGTCGCCCTGCGGCGAGTATGCCCCCACCGGTGTCGGCTTGCCGATGCCCGAATCGGCTGTGTTACATTTGCCCTTATCGAACGCATCGCCCCAGGGGTAGATGCGCCCATCGGTTCCTTCACTATCGCTCAGGACAGGCCCTCGCGCCGCCTTCTCCCATTCCGCCTCCGATGGCAGCCGCGCCGCCACGCCGATCTTTTCGCTCAGCCAGCGGCAGTAGGCCACGGCCTCGTACCAGCTCACCCCCACCACCGGCTGCCGCGGGTCATTGTACTTTGCGTCGGTCCAATAATCGGGCTGCGTCCGATCACCTTTCCACTGCCACCCCGCCTTCGTCCAATACGCCCGCGTTTGGTATCCCCCGCCCTCGACGAATGCCCGGTACTCCGCGTTGGTCACCGGGTAACGACCGATCCAGTACCCCGGCAAAACCATCTCATGCTGGGGCACCTCCCTCTCGTACCATGCCCGCTCACCACCCAAACGCTCCAGCAGAGCTGGGATATCTTCCTCCCGTGTTCCCATCAGGAACGGCCCCGGCTCCACCCAAACCATCGGTTGACCCAGGATCTCCTTCCACACCTTCTCTGGGATTTCAGCACAGAGCAGATCATCTGGCCGTGCACTCAGATAGCGCAACGCGGCACGCCAAAGACGACGAGTGGGGCCACGCAACGCTCTCCCGACCAGCCCCCGCGCCGCATCCCCCATCTCCACCAGCGCCTGTACCGTCAGTTCCACCACCTCTGCATCATCGTCCGCCATAGCCCGGAACAACGGCTGCACCACCCGTTCGCTCCGCATCCGCGCCAGTGCGCTCACCGCCCGCCGCCGATCTGCCACCTCGTCCGACTCCAACAGCCGCACCGACTGACGCTCCACGACCTCGCGCGTCCCCTCCGTGACCGCTCGCCCCTCCACCACGCACCACCAGGCCAGCCAGGGGTTGGTCCGCGCCACCTCCCGCGCCAGCCAGTCAGCGGCGTCCGTCAGCCCCGCCAGCTGCACAAATGTCTCCATCCACCAATC
>CAZWPV010000272.1:0-4589 GCA_964635485.1 uncultured Anaerolineales bacterium | reverse complement strand
CGCGCTCCACGAATGCGCCGGTGATGAGGGCCGGCGTGATGATGGCGAACATCATTTGGAACGCGGCGAACAGCATGTGGGGGATGGTCATGCCTTCCAGCGGTTCTGCGCCAACGCCCTGAAAGCCGAGGAAGTTCAATCCGCCGATGATGCCTCCGACGTCAGTGCCAAAGGCCAGGCTGTAGCCGTAGAGCAGCCATTGGACGCTGATCAGGCACATCATGATGAAACTGAGATTGAGCGTCGAGAGAATGTTCTTCTTTCGCACCATGCCGCCGTAGAAAAAGGCCAGCGCGGGCGTCATCACCAGCACCAGGGCCGATGAGACGAGGATCCAGGTGGTATCGCCAGAGTCTATCATTCTAATTCCTCCTTGTGTGATTTTGGCATATGACCATCTGCGCCTGATGGCCTTTTTGCACGTGCTTACCTAGATTATAGCGGGGCAGGGGGTGAGAATCTAGTACCCAAGCGGGGCATTTTGGGATGACGGTCGAGGCGGATTTGGGCGGCGTTGGACGGGCTAGACGCGGCAAGGGTACCCACATGGGTCAGGCCCTTGAGGTTTCCGCAACCTCAAGGGCCTTGATGCTTGCTCGATCCGCGGGATAGTCTCTAGCGGAGCATCGTCAGCGTCGCGCCGTCGAGGCCAAAGGGCACCAGGATGTAGTCGTCGGTCCAGCGGTTCTTGTCGCGGAACTCTTTTGGCCCCGTCCGGGCCAGGTCGCCGCCGTTGAGGTGATGCGGCCCCAGCAGGTTGCGCAGCGTGCCCACCAGCTCGATTTCGACGACGTTCTCGCCCGCCTTCAAGGCCTCGGTGACGTCCACCTGGTGGGGCTGCCAGGCGACGGTACCCACCTGCTGCTCGTTCACGCGCACGTGGGCGAGGGCGGCGCGCAGGTTGCGCAACTCCAGCAGCGTGCGCCCGTCCAGCGGCGGCAGGGTGACCGTCTGGCGCAACGTGGCCCGCCCGGCGAAAAATGCCAACCCCTGCGCGGTCAGATCGATGGTCACCGCCTGCCCGCCTTTGGCTTGCGCGCCGGTGGGCGGTGCGGTCAGGCGAAAGTCGGGCGCGTAGCGGTCAAAGATCTGGCCGTTGCAGCGGTTTTCCTCCCGCAGCCGGCGCCCGCCCACGCCAAAATCGCTGACGAGGTACACGCTTTCCAGCTCCGTATCCCGCGTAAAGACGCCGCTCAACACGACCTCGTTGCGGCCGCCGCGCGCGGCGGCGCTGATATCCAGCTTGCGGAAGGAGATATCCGTCCACCAACCCACGTCTTGGCTGGCGACAGGCTGCCCGTTGACGGCGATCTCGAACCGCTCGGGGGATTCCACCGCCAGGTGGACGGGAGGCGGAGGCTGAACGTCTGCGTCGAAGGTGAAGCGCAGTGCAAAGGGCGTGCCGACGCCCGCGTGGGCCACCACGCCGTGGGCATCCAACACGTGCAGAGGCTTGCCCCATTCTCCATCCCCAAGGCGTACCTGGGCCGTGTCTAGCGTCAGAGCATTGGGGCCGTGCAGCGCCAGGTCCCAGCGATCCGGGAGTGCGATCTGTGACACAATCTGCTCAGAGGTTTGACGGACGAGGACCGGGGCCTGGCGGGGGTGCAAGACCAGTAGGTGCGATCCGACCGCGGGAAAATCAAGCGTGACGCGGGTGACTCCGTCCTGCTGCTGGCAGGGTAGCTGGCGAACGTCGCCTGTGACCGGGTCCCACTCCTCCAGCCGGCCGGTGCTCCGCAGCTCGACCGTGGCGGTCCCGCCGTGGTCGCGGTCGATGTTGGCCAGGTAGTAGACCTCGGTCTCGCCGACACGACGATGGTGAGCCCAGATCGTGGGGCGGCCGGGCACGCGGACGTCGAACGGCAGCACGCCTTCGAGCGCCTGGGGTAGGTCGGCCAGCTTGATGACGCGCGCCGTCTCCGGCAGCACTGGCTCCTCGGTCGGTCGGCCATCGATCAGTGCAGGCGTCGGATCAAGCGCCAGCACCGGGCCGCCCGCCGCTGCGAACTCGCGCAGCAGCCGCGCGGTGTTCTGTGTCAAGGTTGTCCCCGCTGGCACGATGACCACGCGATAGACCATCTGTCCCACATGCAGCTCCGGTCCATCTTCGTTCGTCACCACGCGGGCCTCGCACGGCGCGCCGGGCGCCATCGACATCTCGTCGCCCAGGTGAAAGTCGCGCTGGTTTTGCATCAGCGCCATCAGCAGCTCGTCCAGCGCCCGGTCGAGCTGGCCGATCTCGTAGGTGTGGCCGGGCCGGTAGAGCGTCCACGCGCTGCCGATGGGGTGGATCACTAAAATATCCACCACGCGCTGGCCCTGGC
The DNA here is from genome assembly GCA_964635485.1 of uncultured Anaerolineales bacterium. GTDB lineage: Bacteria > Chloroflexota > Anaerolineae > B4-G1 > B4-G1 > JAFGED01. The sequence continues at coordinate 2,262 of CAZWPV010000272.1, read as the reverse complement.
TGAGGGCGTAGCTGAGGCGGGCAAAGTAGTCGGCTACGAGGTTGTTTTCGGGCCACCACGGCTGCTGGTAAAAGATGTTCTGTGGATAGTCGCGCTTGCGCTCGCCGCGCATACTGTAGAGCGAGAGATGCGGGTTGTTGAGGGTGATGCCCAGCACGTAGGCCCAATCGCCGATCCACTTGCGTCCGGTGTGGGCAAAATCCTGCCCGCCGCAGCCATAGTTCTCGCACAGCGCACGCGGCTTGCCGGTCTGGCATACAATGCTATCGAGTTGCTTGACCGTGAGTACGGTGCTGGCGCGGGCGTTGATCTGCCGTCCCAGCTTGTCGATGCCGGGGATGTGCATGGTGGGATAGTGGGCCATTGCCGCGCCGAGGTTTTCGGTCTGGCTGCGCAGCGAGTCCTCGGCGTTGTAGTGGCCGGTGTAGGCCAGATTGTGCGCCTCGCACCAGTCGAATATCTGCCGCGAGTAGTTCTCCACGAAAAGCTCGGTGATCGTGTGCCAGTAGTCGTAGCGCACGGCGTGGAACTCGCCGGTATCGAAAAAGAGCGTGGGCAGTTGGGGCAGCAGGTCGTACCCTCGGCGCGCCTGGAAGATGGCCGGAAGATCCGCGGTCCAGGGGATGGCCAACTGCTCCGAGGGCAGCCGGAACTGGGGCTCGTCGGTAAAGATGCCGGGCACCGCCTTGCCAAAGGCGTCCCCAACGACGCGGGCGTATGCCTCGTGGGTCGATTCCAGGAACGCCCGCACGGCGTCGGCGTTCAGTACGTCGAGGTAGCAAAAGTCCTGGAACCAAGTGCTGCCCAGCGCCATCGTCTGGGGATAGAACTGGATCACGCGATCGGCGCTGTCGACCAGGGTGGGGGTGTCGTCCGGGCGGATGTCGACGAGCTCTCCCTCGACCTCGCGGGCGGCGAAGGTGGCGATGCGCTCCGCGATCAGCGCGGGCCGGTTGGTCACGTTACACACCAGGTACCGAGCGCGGTAGCCGGGGTTGGCGGCCACGCTCAGGCCCCCGGCGAACCCGCTGGGCCACTTGTCCTCGTCGTAGAGCCAGGCGCCCATCCCGCGCTTGCCGGCCTCGTCGGCACAGGCGCGGATGCAGGCCAGCCACTGCCGGCCCATGTAGGGCGTGCGCAGCCCCACGCGTGAGTGCATAAAGAAGCCTCCCCAGCCCGCTTCGTCCATCAGGCCGATCTGGCGCACCAGCTCCTGCGGGTCGAGGTCGTCGTTCCACGACCAGAAGGGAGCCTCGCGGTAGGTTTTGGGTGGGTTTTGGAATTGGTCAAGATTCATACTTTAGTCTCCTCTGTTCAGGTTTTTTTGCTAGATGTCGGTGCTCTTTCTCCATCTCCCTGGCCTCGCAGCTGCTACGCCCAAGCCGAGAACGAGCACGAGCGCGCCTCCCACCAGAGCGTAGCATTCCCCACCCCTTCTGACTTCCAGCGTGCCTTTTCCTTTTTGCACAAAGGCGTTGATCCGGGCTACCTCTGCGCTTTCTCTCGCCCGGTCGCCCGCTCTGTAGGCAATCATCAGGGGCACATTCCCTCGCTCCGTGATCAGCTCTATCCGGTATAGTGTTTGAGTATCATCTCCTCCAGGAGGTGATGCGTTTACCTCTGCCCCCCGTAGATTCTCGATGGATTCTTCACCCATAGGGATGATACCCATCCAACTCGATTGCTTCACGCAGGAACCCCGCAAAGTCTCAAGGTGCTGGCATTGGAGTGTCACCACTTGCCCGCCAACCACAAGGAGGCACAGGCCGGCTGATATGAACACGAGACCGAATATCAGCAAGAAAATCTTTTGAACAGGTGGTTGGACTCTTGTGCCCATTTGGTCATCTATCCCAACAATCTTGCGGCGAGTTCCTGCACGCTGCTCGTGTACTGGGTCAGCTCGTCGCGCAGCTTTTGTGTATCGTTGCCGTAGCGCAAGCGGCGGGCGAGGAAGGCAAAGCCCTCGCTTTCGTAGGGCGGCACGGTCAGGTCCTTGGCATTGCCGCGCACCATGCGCAAGCCATCAATCAGCCAGCGCAGAAAAGTGTGCGCCTTGCGCAATCGCGTGTAGTCTTCTTCTGAAAGGATACCCGCCTCAGCCAGCGCCGCCATCGCTTGGCGGATGTTGGTCAGCCGCAGGGCGGGGCTATCGTGCCCGCGGGTGATCTGCAACCCCTGCACCAGGTATTCGACGTCGACCAGGCCGCCGGGGCTGAACTTGGCGTTGAACGTGCCGCCGGTCACCAGGTGGCGCACCTG
>CAZWPV010000271.1:0-4592 GCA_964635485.1 uncultured Anaerolineales bacterium | reverse complement strand
TCGGCTTCGAGAGCGGCAACGACCGCATCCTCAAGTTCATCCGCAAGGGCACGACGGCGGAGCAGAATTACCAAGCCGCCCGCATCTGCCGCAAGTACGGTATCGCCGTGTGGGCCAACTACATGCTGGGGCTGCCGACCGAGACCAAAGAAGAGGTACTGGACACGGTACGGCTCCTGAAGGACATCGACCCCGACTACTACAGCCCGGCCTTTTTCACCCCCCACCCCGGCACCGACCTGTACGATTACGTGGTCGAGCACGATCTGAGCCGCATCACCGACTATGACTCGTACCGCCGCAACCCCACCGAGCCCAAGATCAAGGGGCAGGACTATGAATTCCTCAAGTGGGCGATGAGCGAGAGCCAGCGTCGCAAGCCGATCAACGCCTTCAAACGTTGGGTGCGACACCAGTGGCAGCGCGCCCGCCGCGCCACCCCGACCAAGGTGATGCGAAAGCTGGGCCTGGCTAAGGCGACATGAAACACGAAACCGCCAAGCATCACGTTTCACATATCACACTCACGTTTGCCAAAACCCTCCGCATGTGCTAGAATAGCCGCCGCTTTCCAAAATCTGGCAGATGCGTGGAAAGCATTGTGCTATTTGCGGTTCCGACAGCCGCTTTCACATCTGCCCCCCAATCGTGTGCTCCCCCCGGGGCAAGATAGTATCGCGTGTGAGGAGGTTTTCATGCAGGACTTGACATCCCATTCCCTGGCCGACGAGCAGCCAGAAGCCGGCGAGGGTCAGGCTGAATCTCAAGCTGAGGTTCAACCCGGCGAACAACCCGGGGGCGTTGAAGGCCAAACGCCAGAGAAAACCACCACCGCCTCAGAGGCAGCACCGCTACCCGAGGTGGAAGCAACACCCTCAATAGAAACAGCCGCGACCCTCGAAGAAAAGAGGACAACCGTCATCGAGACCGGCGCTATCGAAGAGGAAGCCCCAGCCCCGGCAGAGGTGATCACACCGTCGGCAGGGGAGCCGTCCAGCGCTGTCGAGGACGAGACTTTGGCGTCCTTAGAAGAAATTACCCCACCTGCAGAAGAAGCACCGTCTCCGGAAGAGGAAACGGCCCCTCCGGTGGAGGAGATCGCACCGCCCATGGAAGAGGGAGCGCCTGTCACTGAGGAGGAAGCCGCGCTGGCCGTCGCCGAGGAGGAAGCGCCCGCTCCTGCGGAGGAGATCGCACCACCCAAGGAAGAGGAAGCGCCTGCCCCTGAGGAGGAAGCCTCACTGGCCGTCGCCGAGGAGGAAGCGCCCGCTCCTGTGGAGGAGATCGCACCACCCGTGGAAGAGGAAGCGCCTGCCCCTGAGGAGGAAGCTGCACTGGCTGTCGCTGAGGAAGAAGCGCTGCCTGAAGGCCCCTCGTTTGGCGAGAGACTCCAGGAAACCCTCGCATCGGTGCGCGAGAGGCTTGGCGCCGTTTTCGGACCACTTGGCGAGCGCCTCAGCGCCACCTTGGCCCCGCTGCGCGAAAGAATGGGCGACAACGCCTGGATTTATGGCGTGATTGGGCTGGTCGTGGTGCTCTTCATCCTCGCTCTCTTCATCCCGCCCTTCTCCCTGCTGCAGAGGCTGGGGATCACCGGATATGCCGCCCTCACCGCTGAAGCCGACAAAAATTACGTCGAGCATCCTGACGGCATCCGAATGATCGTCCCCGCGACGTATGAAGGCAAGCTGCGCGTGCGGCTAGAGTCGGCCCCGCGCGCGGACTTTCTTGGCCCTTCTACCCACTCTCAATACCGCAAGCCGGCTGAGGCTCTATTATCGAGTGAATACTCTCACCTCGATCCGAAGAGCCCCTTTTACAAGATCCACACCAAAGGCAGAAATGACCAGCAGGTCATGATCGAGGTCGCCATGCCCGCCGCAGCGGAACCCTGGGAGACGCTCGACCTCTACACCTGGACAGGTGAGGCGTGGGAATGGGTCGGCAGTGAACTTCACACCGAGGCCGCGGAAAACGAGTTCATCCGCGCTTGGGTAACGGACATCCCCGATAATATCATAGTCGTCCAGGCCGGGGCAATCCCCCAGACCATCTCCGCTCCCTTGGGGCCGGAAGACGACCTGGCGGCCAGCACCAGCGTGGTCGACGAGATCAATCCCACCGGACTGGCGATGGGAACGGACGGCATCATCATCGGTGCTCTGGCGCAAATGCTGGACGTTAACGCCTACGCGGTGATGCCCATCCTGCGCGAGCCCAGCGCCCACGGCCCGCTCACCGACGTGCTGGCGATCCCCGAAGTTCAACAAGCCCACATCGCCAAAATCGTGGAACTCTGCACCAACCAGGGTTTCGCCGGTATAGAGATCGACTACCGGGGCGTGACCCCCGAAGAGCGCGACGCCTACAGCGCCTTCATCAGCGCGCTGGCCGGGACGCTGCACGACAACGGGCTACGCTTGAACGTAGTGGTCGAGTCGCCGACACCCGCCGGTGCGGGGTGGAACACGGGCGGCTACGACTGGGGAGCCATTGGCGCCGTCGCCGACGCCGTCAAGGTGCCCTTCCCGGACGATCCCGCCGCCTACGTGGAGGGTGGCGAGGCGCAGCAGCTGCTCGCCTGGGCCACAGCCCAGACATCGCGCCACAAGCTGCGTATGCAGGTCTCCTCTTTAAGCGTGGAACAGCGTGACGGGGAGACCAACTACATCTCGATGGACGAGGCGCTGGCCCCATTCGGAGAAGTGACAACCGTCGGCGGTGTAACGCAGGTCACGCCGAACAGCGAGGTCAAGTTCTCGTTCACAGGGATCGAAGCGATTCGCGGCATCGTGCCGCAGGACGCCGCAGGCACGTACCGCATTGAGTACGCGGGCGATGGGGCCAAGACCTACACGGTCTGGCTCGGCACGTCGGCTAACCTCGCCATCAAGCTACAATGGGCACAGCGATACCACCTGGGGGGTGTGGCTGTGGATGGCGCATTCAACCCCGGAAACGCTCCGGGCATCGCGGACGCCCTGGCTGCATATCGCGCTGCGACAACCCCACCCACCGGCCAGCAGGTGGAAGTCGTCTGGACCGTCACCAGTGCGGCGGCGGAGCTGGACCGCAAGACCGCTCCCCTCACCGATCCGAGCTACACCTGGCTGGTGGTAGCAGCGACCGACACGTACACCGTCAAGGCGACTATCGCGGGAGTCGAACGAGGCTCCGTAGAGGTCGCCGTAGCGGATGCCACGACGCCCACACCTACACCCATCGTCGCCGCCGATATAGCGCCATCCACCTCGGCGGACTGCCTGAAGGCCGCTTTCGTCAGCGAAACGGTGCCGGACGGTACAAAGTTCGACAAGGGGGAGACATTCGTCAAGTCGTGGACACTGAAGAACAGCGGCACCTGCGCCTGGCCAGCCGACACCGCCCTGGTCAAGATCAGCTCGCAGATGGGCGGACCCGACAGCGTGCCTGTAGGCACGGTGGCCGTCGGGGAGACGAAGGAAATCCAGGTGGAGATGACCGCGCCGGAGGAGGACGGCTCATTCCGCAGTGATTGGGCACTGAAAGCCAGTGGGACACAGATCTTTGAGGTCTATACGATCATCACGGTTGGCGAAGGTGGCGGCGCAACACCGCCCGTGACCGTGCCGGGCCCCACCGGTGGGTTCGAGTTGGGCGGACACGTCCGCGATATGTCCATGCCCTACGCCGACAAGATGAAATACACCGGGATGACGTGGGCCAAGGTGCAGGTCCGCTATGCCGGAGATGCTAACAGTATCATCGCAGCCGCCCACTCCAAGGGGTTCAAGATCCAGGTCAGCGCCCTGGGATCGGCCAACATGGTCACCCAGGCCGGCTTCGAGCAGCAGTACGCCAACTGGGTCGCCGGGATGGCAGCAGCCGGGGCAGACGCTATCGAAGTATGGAACGAGCCCAACATCGAAGCCGAGTGGGCCATCGGCTACATCAGTCCGCAGGCGTACACCAATTTGCTGTGCACAGCTTACAGTGCCATCAAGGCCGCCAACCCTAACACCATCGTCATCAGCGCCGCAACCGCGCCCACCGGCTACTTTGGCGGCTGCGGGCCCAACGGCTGCGACGACCTGCCTTTCCTACAAGGGATGTACAACGCCGGGGCAGCCCAGTGCATGGATTACATCGGCGCTCACCACAACGCGGGCGCCACATCGCCATCGGCGCGCAGCGGCCACCCGGCCGACGACGGCAACCACCATCATTCCTGGTACTTCCTGCCCCAGACGGAGCTGTATTACCAGACCTTTGGTGGGACGCGCCAGTTGTTCTATACCGAGATGGGCTACGCGTCACAGGAAGGGTTGCCAACCTTCTCAGACTGGTTCGGTTGGGCTCGAGGCATCAACAACGCCCAGCAGGCCGCCTGGCTGGCGGAGGCTGTGCAACTCAGCATCAGCACCGGAAAAGTGCGTTGCATCATCATCTGGAACATCGACTTTGTCCGCTACGGCCATGATCCGCAGGACGGCTATGCCATCATCCGTCCCGGTGGGAGCTGCCCGGCCTGCGACTCGCTGCACAACGTGCTGGGCTCGCGCTGACACGTACGACGAAAGACATTGACAAGTTGTAGCCGCGATTTCACAATC
>CAZWPV010000270.1:0-4620 GCA_964635485.1 uncultured Anaerolineales bacterium | reverse complement strand
CGCTCAACGCCACCGCCTCCAGCAGAAACTGGATCAGGATGTCTCCCTTGCGCGCTCCAACTGCCTTGCGCAGGCCGATCTCGCGCGTGCGCTCCGTCACCGAAACCAACATGATGTTCATGATGCCGATCCCGCCGACCAAGAGCGAGATACCCGCGATGGCACCCAGAAAAGCAGTCATGATGCCCGTGATCTGGCCGACCATCTCCAGCATATCGGCCTGCTCCATCACAAAAAAGTCATCGTCCTCATTTGGGGCAATATCGTGACGCCCCCGCAACAACGCCGTGATCGCGTCGACGACCGCGTCCGCCTGTTCTTCCGACGCTGCCACCACACTGACGGAGCTCACGATGATCTCACCCCGGGCATCACGCCCGTTAAAGATCTTGGTCTGAGCCGTCGAAATAGGAATGAACACCTCGTCGTTCGGATCGCTCATGCCGGAACCAGCCTGTTCGGCCAGGACACCCACCACGGTCAGCGAGACTTTACCACCATTTCCTCCATTCCCAGTACTAGGCATAGCAACCTTGATCTTTTGTCCCACCGGATCAAAGCCGCCAAAGAGATCTATCGCAGATTGGTAGCCCAGCACGGCCACGTTGCCACGCCCATCCACATCCTTATCCTCGATAAAGCGCCCATTGGCCACCTCTATCCCACTGTAGGCAAGCGGGTACTCCGGCGTCACTCCCGTCACTGAGACGTTAATGTTTTCGTCGCCAAAGATGACCTGCGTGTTCTGCCCAAACTCTGGGGCGACAGCCACGGCGTCGGGCACGTTGCGCGGATCGGCAATGGCCAGAGCGTCTTCATAGGTGAGCGAAGCGCTGCCCCCTGCTTCCTGTACCGGCCCCATGCCTCGCGCACCGGCGCCCACAAAGATCAGATTGGAGCCGATACTGTTGATCTGCTCGGTGATGGAAGCCTGCGCCCCCTCGCCGATGGACATCAGGGCGATGACCGCTCCCACGCCGATGATCACGCCCAGCATCGTCAGCGTTGAGCGCATCTTGTTGGCCAAGAGACCATCCAAGGCAACTCTCACATTTTCCAGCAAGTCTGCTATCCAAGCAATCATTGCTTCACCTCATCTACGATCAACCCATCCCGCAGCCGCACGATCCGTTCCGCTTGCGCGCCGATCTCTTCATCATGCGTGACCATCACCACTGTAATTCCATGCTCCTTGTGCAGGCGCTGCAGAATCTCCATTACCTCGGCACCCGACGTGGAATCCAAGTTGCCCGTGGGTTCGTCGGCCATGATGATATCCGGACCATTGACCAGCGCGCGGGCGATGGCCACCCGCTGTTGCTGCCCGCCGGAAAGCTCCGTCGGATGGTGATCCATCCGGTCGCCCAGCCCCACCATCTCCAGTGCCTCCCGCGCCCGCCGCTCCCGCTCGGCCAGAGGAATTCGCGCCCCATTGCGCGTGTACTGCATCGGCAGCATCACTTGCTTCAGCGCGCTGGTGCGGGCCAGCAGGTTGAACGTCTGGAAGACGAAACCGATCTGCCGATTGCGAATGGCGGCCAACTGATTCTCATCCATCCCGCCCACCTCGACGCCGTCCAGCCGATATACGCCCGCCGTCGGCGTATCGAGGCAGCCGATGATGTGCATCAGGGTCGACTTGCCCGAGCCGGAAGGCCCCATGATGGCCACCCACTCGCCCTGGTCGATCTCCAGCGAGACGCCGCACAGAGCGTGTACTTGTACCTCACCCATTTGGTAGACTTTAGTAACATCCTCGATCTCAATCATTATTCCCCCCGCCGAAGAAGCGCATCGGGCCAAAAGCAGGCTGCCCACCCCCTTGAGAGGGCGATGCAACCACGCTCACCACGTCCCCCTCCGAAAGGCCGCCGGTAATTTCGATCTCTGTCTCGGTCATCATGCCAAGCGTCACCTCGACCTTTTCAAAACCATCCGAGGATCGCCGCCACACGTAGGATTTGCCATCATCGCTCTGGACCGCGCGCAGCGGGACGATCAACGCATCCGCCTGACTGGCGGCGATGATCTCCACATCCGCCGTCATCCCCGCCCGTGCGTCCACCCCTTGACCTGAGCTTGCCGAAGGGTCTGCAAGCGATAACTGAACAGTCACAGGGTAGAGCACCACGCCCGACTGAACGCTCGCCACCGGCGCGATCTCGGTCACCTCGCCAGCCAGTTCCACACCGGGGAAGGCGTCCAGCGTCACGATAGCCTGCTGTCCAAGGCTGACCTTTGCCACGTCGGTCTCGTCGAGGCTGACCTCGACGACGAAAGTCTCCAGATCACTCAACACGACGGCAGCCTGCCCGGCGCTGGCTTGCTCACCTGCCTTAGCGTTCAGCACGGTGACGGTGCCATCCATCGGCGCGACCAGCTTGGTATCTTCCAGCGCTCGCTGCGCCGAATCCAGCTTGAGCTGCGCCTGAGAAAGCGATAGCTCCAACTGTTCCAACTGAAGGGGCTCCGTCTCCAGAGCCACCCGCGAGCTGAGCACCTGCGTCCAGGCGCTCTGCACGCTCGCCTGGCTGATGCCGGCGACGGCCAGGTTGTAGTTGGCCTGCGCTACTTCCAGGTCGTACTGCGCCCTTTCGAGAGCCGCCTCGGTCGCCTCCCGCTCGGCCTCCAGCGCGTCTTTTTTCCACTTGATCTCGAGTTCCCAATCGCGGGCCGGATCCCAAGCCTGATTATAGTCCTCCTGGGCATCTGCGAGCGCATCCTGGGCCTGCGCCAGGCTGACGCGCGCCGACGTGAGCTGATCGCCGGTGCGATTGGCCAGCGCCAAGGCCTCCTCGTAGCTGACCTGGGCCGCATCCAGGTTGGCCTGCTTCAGCCCAAGCTCCGCCTCGGCCCGCGCCAGGGCCAGGTTGATCTCGGCCTGCGCCACCTGCAGTTCTGCGTCGGCCACCGCCTGCTGTGCGTCGGCATCGTCCAGCCGGGCCAGCACGTCCCCCGCCCGCACCTCGTCCCCGACCTCCACCAGCACCTCGACCACCTCCCCACCGGACGAAAAGGCCAACGAGACCTCGTCGTTGGGAGCCAGGCTGCCACTGCCATCGATCGTGACCCGGATCGTACCGCGTTCCACGACTGTGGTCTCCGTCGCCGAGTCAGCCATCGCCTGCTGAGCCGCGCCACTCTGCAAAACGCTGAACCCAACGTACCCCAGGCAAACAACCACGGCGACAACCGCAATAACGATCCACCATTTCTTTTTCATGCGCTTCCCCCTACCAGATTTTTCCTTATTTTAGCCGCAAATCGTGTAGGAATTGTGGAGACGGCGTGCAGGGAGAGTGGAGATTGGGAAACTGGACAGAGCCGCGAAACCTGGTAACATAGCAGCGTGAAACCCAAACCGCTCCAGATCGGAGATCTGACCATCGACCCGCCCACCCTCCTGGCTCCGATGTCGGGCTATACCAAAGCGCCGTTCCGCGCCATCTGCCGGCGGTATCACTGCGGCATGGTCTTTACCGAGGTCACCTCGGCCAAGGGCATCGCTCGTCGCTCGCACCGCAGCCTGCGCTTCCTCGAGATATTCCCCGAAGAATACCCCATCGGCGCGCACATCTACGGTGCGGACATCGACGTGCTGGTACGCGCCGCACGCGTGATCGAATCCCTGGGGCGATTCGCGCTTGTAGACATCAACTGCGGCTGCCCCGTCCCCAAGGTGGTGAATCGCGGTGCCGGTGCGGCCCTGATGCACGATCCGCAGAAAATCCACGACATCGTGCAAGCCGTCTCGCAGGCTGTGTCGCTGCCGGTGACGGTCAAGACCCGCCTCGGCCTTTCTCCAGAATCGGCCAACGTCTCGGAGGTGGCCCACGCCGCCGAGGAAGGCGGCGCAAAGGCCATCACCGTCCACGCCAGGTTCGCCAGTGAAAAGCACCGCGGCCCCGCCGATTGGGAGGCGCTAAAGCGCATCAAGGCCGAGCGCGCCATCCCCGTCATCGGCAACGGCGGCATCAGAGAGGCACATCACGCTCTGGAGATGATGGCGCAGACGGGCGCCGACGGGGTGATGGTCGCCCGGGCCGCCATCGGCAACCCGTGGATATTCGACGAGATCCACCACCTGTGGGCCGGCCAGCCTTACACCCCACCCGCGATCGAAGAACGCCGCGCCGTCATCGCCGAGCACCTACACGGTCTGAGCCGCCTGATCGAGATGGAGAATCGGAATCGCAAGCCTCGCCAGATCCCCAACGAGCAAATCGCCTGCCGTAGGTCTGGCGGTCACCTGACGAGATACTTGGCCGGCAGACCCGGCATGAAGGACCTGCGACGGAGCCTAGGAGAACTGGCGTCGATCGAAGCAGTTATGGCTGTGGTGGATCAGATTTTGAATTGACAAACATTTCCCTCCGGCTATAATCTTCCGTGGAGAGGAAAACCTGGATGAAAAAGCTGAAAGCGCTGCCCTGGGTCCTGTTCGGCATCACGGCCATCATTGCCCTGGCCCTCCCCACTCTACTGACCGCCGCATACACCTCGAAATACGGCATCCTCTTCGTGCCCATCGCTTCGTGGTTCGTCCTCGCCCTCACGGGATTCACCCTCATCGCCAGCGGGCTCGTCTGTTACTGCTTCTGGCGATACTACCGCCGGGCA
>CAZWPV010000269.1:0-4624 GCA_964635485.1 uncultured Anaerolineales bacterium | reverse complement strand
GAGTTCTGTGTGCAAAACTGGGAGCGGAGGCAAGAGGATGGGCAACAATCAAACTGCCCCTTTTAGTTCCAAGTCACTTATCACTGCAGAGCAAAGCCTGTGCTACTGCAATGTAAACGCTACCCCCGCACTGTGAAGTTGGCCTCAGTGCAATGCAAAGTTACAAGTCACGGCGTCTGGGCCGTGCCGGCAAGCTTGCGTGCGATGGACAGCAGGCCGCACGGCAGGGAGCTCCGCGAAGCCGGGGGCGCAAACCGCCGCTTACGGCGGGGTAGTTTACTTGGAATCGCTCCGGCAAGTTGGTTTAGGCAACTTTATACCTTGCCACAAAAGGGGCGATTCCGCCAGTTCGGCTCCCTATCCGACTGTTAGTGTGCGAAGTCTAGGCTTAGCTCATCAGTTCCCAGTCTACCATGCTCCTCATGCCGCTTCTGCGGTAGTGATAGTATCTGATGTACCTGGTCGTAGCCTCCTCCCGCCCCAAGACCACGTCCATCGCCAGAATGGTCTGCCTGTCTCGGGCCACGTTTACGATTGGGGCATTGACGCCCTCTGCGATGGCCACGGTTAGGAGTGCTTGGTGAAGCGTGGCATAGTTAGGCAGTTCGGCGGAGATGGCGCTGATATCGAGGGTCATGTTGGCCTCCAGCTCGGTTCGCACCAGGCGGATCGTCTCCAGGGTGATCAGCGCGGCTTCGGGGTCGGCTTCGACGGCCTGTGTCACACAATCGATCAGCACATCCTCACGTGGGATGCCCAACGTCTCGGCCCGCTCGATGATCCTGCGGGCGATCTCCAGTCTTCCATAGGGGTCGTCGGGGACACCTTCCTCGTCCTCGCAGCGGCCGATGACTGCCGTGCCATGCTCGGCGACTAGGGGCAAGATCTGGCTCAGGCTCCGCTCCTGGCCGTTGATGGCATTGACCAGCGGTTTGCTCTGGCAGATCTTGAGTGCTGCGGTCAATGCTTCTGGGGATGCCGTCTCGATGCTGAGGGGCACCTCTACAGCCTCCTGGACTGCCTTGACTGCGTGGGGCAGCACCTCGGCCTGATCCAGGTCTGTGGTGCCGACTTTTACGTTGATCACGTCGGCGCCGGCGGCGACTTGGGCAAGCGCTTCGTTCTTGGCGATTTCGGCATAGCCCACGACCGCCTCGCCTGCCGACCGCCTGCGCACAGCACGGCTGACTCGCTTGCCGATAAGCACGGTAGGACAATCGGGTGCGATGCGGACGGTGTTCTTTTTCCCTTGGAGGATTGTTTCCATGCTTGTCTTTCTTTTGGTTGCGCGGTCAGTACGTGCCGTAAGGTGTCTTTGTGATGGTGTTCATCATGGCCCAGAAGTTCTCCAGCAGTGTGTCGAGTTGCACGTGATGCGTCAGCTCGATGATCAAGCCACCGCCTTTGCTAATTGTCTTCAATCGCGTGACCACCTCGCCCTCGCCCTCGGCCAGCGCGCCGAAGGGCAGATAGTACGAATTGGCCCACCCACGGACGTCAAAAGCAGGTCTTCGTCCAGCGTACGCTCCAGCACGTAGGTGTTGCCGCCGCCGTGGGGGTTGTGCGTGGCGGCATCGGGTATGCCCAGGTCGGCCCTAAGCCTCGAGGCGAACTCGGGCGTAAAGCTGACCTGCATGGGGCATCGGTCCGGCTGATCGTGGTTGAGGGCTGTCAGTACACGCTCGCGGTGCTTCATGTCATTTCCACCTTGGTAAGGTGAAACTGGCCTAACGTGTCGCCAGGGTAGCTGTCTACGTAACTTCTCAAAGTGGGGGGTAGAGGGGTTGGATAGGCGTTCGTCAGCGTGACAATCTTCTACTGAGAACGTTTTGCAGCGACACGGATATGACGATGATCAACCCGTAGATCAACTGCGTCCAGAACCCCGATAACTTTATGACCAGGCCAAAGATCTCTATTTTGCCTATGGCGACGATGCCGGCCTCGATGGCGCCGATGATTAAGCAGCCGATGAACGTTCCAAAAACTGTCCCTACGCCGCCGAAAACCGAGGTGCCCCCCAGGAACGCGGATGCCATTGTCCTTAGGAGATACCCCTCGCCCAGGGACACCCAGAAGTAGGATTGCTCCAGGCTGGATAGAACGCCACCGAATGCCGCGGCGGTGCCGAGAATGGCGAAATTGATGATCCTCGTCCGGTCGACGTTGACGCCCATGAGCCTGGCGCTCTCCATGTTATCGCCGATGAGGTAAACGTGGGCGCCGAACTTGTGGCGGTTTAACAAGACCCACACGATTATCGCCACGACGACGACCCAGATCATCTGAGCGGGCACGTATCCACCTACTCTGCCCACCAGCGCCTGGCGCAGAAGCGTCCCTTTGATCGGCACCAGTGAGAACCCGCCCGCGTTCGTGACGACGAGGATAAATCCTCGCCAAAAGAACTGTGTGCCCAGCGTCGCCACCAGCGACGGAATCCCCAACCTGACGACGATCACCCCGTTGAGCAGCCCCACCAGGAATCCGGCAACCAGGCTGGCGATAAAGGCCAGCGCCACGCTGTTGGTCAGTGTCAAGATGTTGGAAAATGCCACCATACCTACTCCCATGATGGAAGGGAACGACAGATCCATCTCGCCCGCGATGATGATCATCGTCAGGGGCAGGGCCATGACGGCGAAGAATGGAATGGTCGACATGTACGCCGCATAGATGTTGGGCGAAAGAAACGTCTGGGGTGCACCGATGACAAAGAGGCCCCAGATGACCAGCAGGACGCAAAAGATGCCGATCTGCAATCCGTACGTGCGGGCGAGTTTGCCTATGCTGCTGCCCTGCCACGATCTCTTTGAGGTAATAGCCTTGGCCTTTTCTATTCCGATCATTATATATCCTTCTGTCTGCCTCCCCACTGGGTATGAGTTTGTCGCCTCGGTCAGGCTGTATCAGAGCCGTTGCCGTTCAAATGCCCTGTCTGGGCCACCCGGTACATCTTGTCCATCAGTTGTTCCAGGGTGATGTCCTTGGTCATAAACTCACCTGCGACGGCGCCCCTATCCAACACGACGACTCTGTCTGCGACCGAGTACACGTGGAATACGTTATGGTCGATAAAGATGCACGACTTGCCGGCCTCCTTGATGCCGCCCACGAACTCGAGTAGTTTCTTTGTCTCCGATAGCGATAAGCCCATCGTCGGCTCATCCAAAATGATCAGCTCTGCATCAAAGTGCAAGGCGCGTACGATAGCGACGCCCTGTTTTTCCCCGCCGGAGAAGGTTCTGACCACCGAGTCGGGCGCGACCGCCGCCGACGTAAACCCCATCGACCCGACCATCAACTTTTCCGTCTCCTTCTTCATCTTTTTCACGTCTATGAAGCCAAGGGTGGTTGTCAGTTCTCGCCCCATAAAGATATTCCGCCACAGCGTCTGGAGATCCGCCAGGGCACGTTCCTGGTAGACGGTCTCGATGCCGAGCTCACGAGCTTCTGAGACGGTCAGCCCCTCTATTTTCTGGCCCTTGAAGTAGATCTCGCCGCCGTCTGAATCTGGATGGTGGTAGCCGGTCACGATCTTGATCAGCGTGGATTTGCCAGCGCCGTTGTCGCCCAGCAATCCCACGACCTCACCGCGGGCGACGGCAAAATCAACCTGGCGCAGCGCCTGAACCTCTCCGAAGGTTTTGGAGATGTTTCGCATCTCAAGTATGTATTCCATCAGCCGATCTCCTTGATGCGCGCAAGCGTAGCATTTGATAAATTATCGATTAGGGCTCGATTTTAGCATAGAGGGGCAAACGGCACAAGAAAGCGTTGTCGTCACACATCTCCGGGTGCGATATGAGCGCCGTCGGCCTTGCACCGTTTGCCCCTAGTGCTTCTGGCTCACTTCCATCCCTTGCAGAATGGATGGTGAGTCTTCTACCGGATTTGCTCCTCCACCAGCGGTGCCAGGGCCTCGACGTTGTCCGCGTGGGCAAAGCCAGAGCCGGTGTCGATGTGCAGGCCGGAGAAGTTGAACTTCTTTGTCAGGCAGACCTGCACGATGGGCAGGTAGCCCTGCAGGTAGGGCTGCTGATCGAGCACCAGGTCGGTCCACCCGCCTCGGATCGCCTCCAGTGTGGCGGAGGAGAGGTCGAACCCGATGCCATAGATGTCGCCCGGTCCCATGCCTGCAGCCGTCAGATACGTCTCCAGGGTGGAGGTCAGGCCGCCGTGATCGGTGCAGACCACCTTGACGTCGGGGTTGGATGATACGTAGCCGGTGAACGTCGCAGTCCCTGCCGCGGGATCGGCGTTGGTGGCGTCGTCGATCTCCAGGTAATCGACGGTCATCCCGGCTTCTTCCAGAGCATCGATGACGCCCTTGGTCCGCAGGCCGCGGGTTGGTTGGGACAAGAGTCCCCACACCATGCCCCGATCGCCTGACGCCAGGCCCGCTCTCTTGACGGCCTCCTGGCCCAGCAGGTGGCCGGATTCGTACAGCTCCTGGCCCACGTAGCCGAATCCCATGCCCTTGTATCTGGCCTCGAGACGGGGCAGCGTCGTGTTTTGACTGGTGACGATGATGCCCTTGCTGAAGGCTTCGTCGATGACGGTCTCGAAGGCGTCGTCGCCCGGGTGGCCCATGACGCAGATGCCGTCAGGGCTGAGGGCCATG
>CAZWPV010000268.1:2063-4628 GCA_964635485.1 uncultured Anaerolineales bacterium | reverse complement strand
CCCAGTCGGCGTCGAGCAGGTACGCGATGGCCGCGACGTCCCAGATCACTTTGGATCGGGCGTAGTGGTCCGGGCGGTAGCCCTTGAAAATCTCCGCCAGGTAGTCGCCGATGGCGCCGCGTCCCTGCACGTAGCGTTCTATCTCCGGCAGCGTGGTCAACAGGTGCGATGCCACGCCGAGGCAGGGGATGCGGACCAGGGGCACACCGCAGTCAAAGACGAGCCTGGCGGATTGAATATCCTGCTTCAGGTTGAACTCGCGCGTGTGGGGCCAGTGGCGCGCGTGCCCGCCCAGCCACACGACGACGACGCGCTCGATGATGCCCGGCTCGGTCAGGATGGCCGATGCCACGTTGGTGATCGCGCCGATGGCGACGACGTACAGTGGCGCATCGGTGGCCATCGCCCGCTCGACCAGGTCCAGCGCCGCGTCGCTGCGGTGGGGATGATCCCAATCCGGCAGAAAGCCGGGCGATCCGCGAAGCGCGAACCCGTCGGGCGAGACGTCGAGCCGGTCTAGCAATCGCAGGATTTCCTCATAGCTCTTTTCCATCCCATCGCCCGGGCTGGTCGAGCGCTTGTTGTGGAACGGTGCCGCGTACACGGCCTCCACATCGAGTTGCTCCGGTGAGAGCAGCGCGTGGACGAGGGCGAATTGATCATCGATCTCGTTGTACGTGTCGGTATCCAGCACCATTTTCACCTTGCCGGCGGGCGGCTGCAGGCGCTCCAGCCGCAGCGTGTCTGAAATGACGGGAAACTTCATCGCTACCTCCCCACGACATGGCTTCTGCGTTCCATGAAGATCACGTCCCGCCACATGCCATCCATCTGGCCGATGCGTTCCCTGCGCCCGACCTCACGAAACCCGCACGACTTGTGCAGCGCGATGCTGGCCGCGTTCTCGGGAAAGATGCCCGCTTCCAGTGTCCAGACGCCTTGCTGCTCCGAGGCATCGTTCAGTGCCTGGAGGAGCGCTTTGCCCGCACCTTGTCCTCTGGCCGCCTCCGCGACGTAGACACTGAGGGAGGCCACGCCGGCGTACACGCAGCGGCCCGAGACCGGGCTCAGCGCGGCCCAGCCGACGACGCGCCCGAAAGGGCGACCGCCTTTGCGGGCGACGAGGCGGCAGTCCTGCATGTGGGCGCGATCCCACTTTTCCCAGTCGGGCGCGTCGGTCTCGAATGTGGCATTGCCTGTGGCGATGCCCTCCAGGTAGATGGCGCGCACGGCTTCCCAGTCTTTGGGTGTCATCTTGTCTACGACGACGTCCATGCCAGTTCCTTTTTCGCTGTCGATAGTTCCCGATCCAGTGCCCGTAAGCTGCTCATCAAGTCGTCCAAGTATTTGCCTTGCCACTCGTCCGCGTTTTCGATGAAATCGCTCGCTTCGGCGTCCAGGTCGATGCCGAACCTGTTCGCGATTTTGTGCAGGAACCAAAACGCTTCGACCAGTTCGAGCCCCAAGTTTGCTCGATGGCTTTGTTTTTCTTCCTCTTCCGAGTACCCATAGATTCGATTCACCGATTGGGCGTCTTCGCCTATCTCCTCGGTCTGGTGGGAGACGAGTTGCGGCGTCGTGATCAGGTCCCACTGAGTCTCCCTGTCTGTGTTCTTTGTCCATCGTTGGAACTCGGCAATTTGCATCTTGAGACCCTCCTTGCGATGTGCTACAAGTTGCCAGAATCTATCTTGCCGTGAATGTCCCTTTCGTACCACGCGACCTCCCGCGCCAGCCCCTCTCGCGCCGTCGTGATTGGGTTGTAGCCCAGCAGCCGACGCGCTTTTTCGATGTTGGCGTGGGTCTTGAGCTGATCTCCCGGTCGCTTGGGTTTTCGGGCGATCCTGGCCGGTCTGCCGATGATCTCCTCCACAGTCCTGATTCCCTCTGCCGTGGTGATGGAGACGTCGGTGCCGATGTTGAATATCTCGCCGATGCATTTATCCCAATGATCCAGAACGGCGACCAACCCGTCGACGATGTCCCCGATGTAGGTGTAACTTCGCATGTGGTGCTCGCTGCCCTCGAACAGCGGGAACTCGCGATCCTCGAGGATGCAGCGGATCAGCTTCGGATATAGCTTCTCCGGGCGCTCGCGCGGGCCGTACACGGAGAACAGGCGTAGCGAGCAGGCGGGGAACCCCTGGTCGCGGGCGTAGGCCAGCACGAGCTGCTCCGCTGCCAGCTTGGTGACGCCGTAGTACGACGTGGGTTTGCACTCGGTCGTCTCGTCGCCGGTGGCGTCGGCTCCATAGACCGACGACGTGGAGATGTTGGTGAACCCCTTGAGCGAAGGCGATTGTCTCGCCGCCTGCAACAGCCGGTACGTGGCGGTGATGTTGTTCCGCACGTAGGTCTCGAACGCGGTCGTGGCTGAGATACCCGGCTGCGCCGCCAGGTGGTAGATGAACTCGGCGTCCTGCACCGCCGGGCCGAGATCGTCCTCTGCCAGGTCGAGGGGCAGGAACTCGACGCCCTTCTCCTGCACCTGCTTGGCGTTGAGTTCCTTGAGCGGCCTGGCATAGTAATCGGTGAAGCAATCCAGGCCGCGCACGTCGTGCCCCA
>CAZWPV010000268.1:0-1963 GCA_964635485.1 uncultured Anaerolineales bacterium | reverse complement strand
TCAAGCGCAAACCGGACCGAGACCGTCGCCGGTCCACCGCCCATCTCGATGCCCACCTCTACGGCCTCCAACACCTGCGGATGGTTACATCCGCCCGCATCGAAGCGCCGGCCTGGGCGGCCTGCTTGATGTGCCACTGCATGCACGACTCGCAGTCGATGACGACCGAGATGCCCACGGCGATCAGTTCCTTGGTCTTTTTGTGTAGTGCGCCATCCGAATAGGCGGCTTCTTCCATCTCCAAGAACGCCTGGTAGACGGGCGATTTCAGCGCCACCAGCCTGGCGTGGCCCTTTTTTCTTTTGCGTGTGATTTCTGAGTTTGTCCACGATCTAATCTCCAAACAACCTCGAGAAGCCGGGGTAGGGTGTCAGTTGTCTTGCCGTCATCAATAGTATTCCATCGCTTTCCTATTTGAGGAGGAGATGCCGAGCAGTAGCAGCCCGAGCAACGCGAGAATACCGGACTCGATGGCAACCCAGGTCACGAGCGAGCGCACGATGAACTTCTCAAGGCCTAGGCCCGCGTTCACCAGATTTTGTGTGAACTCTGGAGGGGCCTGTCCGACGACATAAGCTCCGATGGCCCAGTTCGCCGGCAAGGCGGCCAGAGCCAGCACCAGGCCAGCGATGCCGGCGATGAGGAACGAGACGGACCACCAGCGTGCCCATCCCTTCTGCGAGCGTACGACGATCAGGGTTGCCAATAGGAGCATGGTGATTGGCACCAAAGGGCTCAATCTCAGGCTCCATTTGACGATTTGGAATTCTACTCGTGGATCGTTGTTCTCCACTGGCCCGGGTTCCTCAGGCAGTGAGACAGACACACCTTCTTCCTCCGCGAGTGTGATCACACCGGCCTCGTCGAGGATATCCGTCGCCACCGCCTGCAGCGTTTGGTGGGCCTTGTCCGCGTATCGTTCCTTCAGCGGTTCGGGCGGGCGGCAGATGGGCATGTCCTCCGGCGCGATGTCCTCGTCGCTTTCGACGATTTCGACCTGTTCTGGCGTGCAGAGCGGCTGCGCCATAGACATCCGCATAAAGGCGCGGGTGCCTTCTTCCCCGGTGAGGCGCTCCTTGAGCGCAATCAACGAAATGGTGATCTCCGGTTCGCCGCCAAAGTTGAGGTAGGCAAAGGTCTGGTCAATGACGCTCTCAGTCTGTTCTTGCAGCCATTGGGGCGGGGCCAGGTCGGCGATGGTGCTTTCAAGGTCTTCCTTGGTGAGGCTCAAGAGGAAGAACGGTGTGATGTTTGGGTCCATCAACTCTCCCACCTCTCCGCCGTCTTGTTCCCCACGCTCCCCTTCCAGGCAATCTGGGTCCTCTGCGCAGGGATTATAGTTCATGCTATGCAAGATCTGTTCGCTCGCCAGCGCCGGACCCCGCTGGTAGATGTTCTGCTCTGCCAGGGCACGCTTGTACAGGTTGGGGCCGAAAAGTCGCCAGCCGGCGGTGGAGAGCGGCAGAGTCAGCAGCGCTGTGATGACGAACAGCGCGACAAAGACGATGGCGATGGAGTTGGCGATAAACCTGAGTGCTTTGCGCATGGCTTTTTCTCCTCATTCGCTTGTCTGGAAGCAAGCGCAAAACCGTTCGCTTCCAAGCCCGCTGGTCATCAAGCGCTCTTTGCGGTTACTCAGCAACTGCTGTGTCCACGTGGTAAAACCGCCGTCGACCAGCATGAGATCTAGCCTGTCTGGGCTCTGCGCATCGATCCGAAAACATGTGTCGGCATAGTAGCCGCGGCCGCTCTGGCGATCCTGATCGAACCCCACGTGCACGCTCGGATGCTTCGTGGCAAGTGTATCGACGACGTTGGTTTGCAGCACGTCGATCCGCCGCTCGTCCAGCGCCGTGACCGATACACGGATGTCCTCGATAGTGTAGCCGAGTTCAGTTGCTTTGTCCAGCAGGCGCACGTAATAGTCGACGTGCTCGAGGAGGGCGTCCATCTCGAACTTGAA
>CAZWPV010000267.1:0-4638 GCA_964635485.1 uncultured Anaerolineales bacterium | reverse complement strand
GTGGAGGCGCTCAAGAACCGCAGCCCGGTGGCCTGGATGCGGCTCTTTGAGGAGCGAACGCGGTCAAACGAGGTGCCCTACGGCAGCGGCGTGTGGGGCAAGAAGGAATGGGTGATGCCCCTGGTCGAAAACGAGAACATCGTCTCCACGTACGAGGGACACACCAACTGCTTCTGGGCCAAGCGGCTGGGCGAGGAGATCGGCGTGCCCGACCTGTGGGTCAAGATGAGCGGTAACAGCCACACGGGCTCCTTCAAAGACCTGGGGCTGACGGTGCTCGTCTCCGTCGTCAAGCAGATGATCGCCAACGGGCAGCCGATCCGGGCGATGGCGTGCGCCTCCACCGGGGATACGTCCGCCGCGCTGGCCGCTTACGCTGCGGCGGCCGGCCTACCCGCCGTGGTGCTGCTGCCCCGAGGGAAGGTATCGACCGCCCAGTTGATCCAGCCCATCGCCAACGGCGCGCTGGTGCTGGCGCTGGATACCGATTTCGACGGCTGCATGCGCATCGTGCGGGAGATCACCCAGGACCCCACCATCTATCTGGCCAACTCGATGAACAGCCTGCGCATGGAGGGGCAAAAGACGGTGGGCATCGAGATCGTGCAGCAGTTCGATTGGGAGGTGCCGGACTGGATCGTCATCCCAGTGGGCAACCTGGGCAACGTCAGCGCGCTGGGCAAGGGGCTGCTGCTGATGAAGGAGTTGGGCCTGATCGACAAGCTGCCGCGCATCGCCGCCGCCCAGGCACAGCGGGCCAATCCGCTCTACCTGAGCTACCAGACCGACTTTGAGGAGTACAGGCCGGTGCAGGCGCAAAAGACGCTGGCCAGTGCCATCCAGATCGGCGACCCGGTCAGCTACGAGCGCGCAGTGAAGGTGCTCAAAAAGCTCGACGGCGTCGTGGAGCAGGCCACTGAGGACGAGTTGGCCAACGCTGCCGCCCGCGCCGATCTGACAGGTTTGTATAGCTGCCCGCACACCGGCGTCGCACTGGCGGCGCTGTTCAAGCTGATCGAACGCGGCGAGATCAAGCACGACGATCGCGTCATCGTCATCTCCACCGCCCACGGACTAAAGTTCACCGACTTTAAGGTTGGCTATCACGACCAGACGCTGGAGGGCGTTACCTCCCGCTACACCAATCCGCCGCTGGAGCTGCCGGCTACTTACGACGCGGTGAGCGAAGCGATTGATCGGACGTTTGGGCGCTAGAGACTGGAGATTGGCAATTGGGCGATATCCTACAACCCTGGAAGACACTTGCTCGACACACGATCCTGGAACACAGCAAGTATCTGACCGTCGAGGAGCACGTCGTGGAGCTGCCCGATGGACGGGTGATCGAGCACTGGCCATGGATCGTCACGCCCGATTTCGTCAACGTCGTCGCCATCACCGCCGAAGGCGAGTTTCTGTGCTTCCGCCAGACCAAGTACGGCGTTGAGGGGACCTCGCTGGCGGGGGTAGGCGGCTACATCGATCCGGGCGAGGACCCCCTGGAGGCTGCCAAACGAGAGTTGCTGGAAGAGACCGGCCACGAGGCGGCGAAGTGGATCGATTTGGGCAGCTACCGGGTGGGCGCCAGTCGCGGCATCGCGATGGCCCACTTTTACCTGACTCGAGATGCACACCTAGTCGCTGAACCTATCGCAGACGATCTGGAAGAGCAGCACCTGCTGCACCTCAGCCGCACCGAGGTGGAGGCTGCGCTCTCGCAGGGCGAGTTCAAGGTGCTTTCATGGACCGCCATCATGGCGCTGGCGCTGTTGCACTTGAAGGGCTGATACCATAATCAACCAAGGAGGTCAACCAATGGACATAATGACCATCGCCAAACAAAACTTTGAACGCCACGTCCGACAAAATTCTTACCCCGGACGCGGGATCGTCATCGGGCGCTCGTCTGTGGAGGATGCCTGGCTGCAAATCTATTGGATCATGGGCCGCAGCCAGCACAGCCGGAACCGGCGCTTTGTCGTCGAGGGCAGCTCGATGCGCACCGAGCCGGTGGACTTGAGTCTGGTCGAGGACCCCAGCCTGATCATCTACAACGCGATGCTGGAACTGCCCGGCATCTACCTGGTGACCAACGGCGACCAGACCGACACGCTGGTCGAGACGCTCCAGGCCGGGGGCACCTTCGACGACGCGCTGGGGACGCGCGAGCGCGAGCCCGACGCGCCTAACTACACCCCGCGCATCAGCGGCATGCTCGATTTCAACAAGCAACCGGTCGAGATCGCCATCAGCATCTTGAAAGGCAACGTGGTGGACCCCGAACTGACCGACCGCTTCACCTTCCGCCCTGCCGCGCCGCCACCGGGACTGGGGTACTGCATCACCACCTACCAGGGCGACGGCAAGCCGCTGCCGCCCTTCCAGGGCGATCCGCTGCTGATGCCCTGCGAGGGCAGCGCCGAGAAGGTACTTGCCGCCTACTGGGAGGCGCTCGACGCGGACAACCGCGTCTCGCTGGCGGTCAAGACCATCCCGGCAGCCGGTGGCCCCGGCAGGATCGTCGTCAAGAACCGGTTCGAGGGTTGACGTTGGTCAGCCGGTCTTATGTACCCATTATGTGCTCCAAAGGGATCGTCAGATCCCCGTCCAGCGCGGATTTGGCAATCCGCTCAGAGCTATAAGAATCATGACAAACTGGCGACCAGATTTTGACCCAGATAACCTATATTTCGTCACCACCGGCACCGTCCAGCATCAACACACCTTCAAGGACGACGTAATGAAACGCTTGATCGTCGACAGCTTGGATTGTATGCGTCTCCGAAAGCGATTCCAATTGTACGCTTTCGTAGTGATGCCCAATCACCTGCACACTATCATACAGTGCACTGAAGAGAATCCTATCGCCAACGTTATACGTGATTTGAAAAAACACGTTGCAGATCGAGTCATCCGACATTATCGAGCACTGGGCAATCAATCTGTCTTGGATTCTCTCGCTTCGGCAACCACACGCCCAGACAAACAACAGCACAAAGTTTGGGAAGATGGTTACAATGCCAAAGACATCTTTTCACCCGACTTTTTGCGACAGAAAATGACCTATGTGCACAACAACCCATGTCAACCTCATTGGGCGCTGGCAGAATGCCCTGAGGATTATTTGTGGTCCAGCGCCAGATTCTATCTGCTAGAAGAACCAGCCATTATCCCATTGGATAACGCTGGCAACCTGCTGGCATGACGCAGCGGGATCTGGCGATCCCGCCAGAGCACTGCTATGCAATCAAAGAAAAACAGAGTAAACCTCGGCTTCCTGGCCTCAGGCAACGGCAGCAACATGCAAGCCGTGATCGACACCTGCAAAAGTGGGCGACTCGCCGCTAAACCGTGCGTCGTCATCAGCAACAACAGCGGCTCTGGCGCGCTGGCTAGAGCCAGACAAGAAGGCATTCCGCACTATCACCTGAGCGGTAGAACGCACCCCGATCCGGCCCGGCTCGACGCGACCATCCTCGATGCGCTGCTGCGCCACGAGGTCGAACTGGTAATCCTGGCCGGGTATATGAAAAAGCTCGGCCCGAGAACCCTTGAACATTACGAGGGCAGAATCATCAACATCCACCCGGCGCTGCTTCCCAGGTTCGGCGGCCAGGGGATGTATGGCGCGCGCGTGCACGAAGCCGTCCTGCCCGCAGGAGAGCAAGAGACCGGCGTGACGATCCACCTGGTCGACGCCGAGTACGACACCGGTCCCATCGTGGCCCAGTGTCGCGTGCCCGTGCTGGCGGACGACACGGCCGAGTCGCTGGCCCAGCGTTTGCTGAAACAAGAGCACCGCTTTCTCGTCGAGACGATCGCCAAGATCGTGTCGGGAGAGATCGCGCTGTAGACGAAAAATGTTACGAATCATCAAACGCACCATCCGCCTGGATTACGCCAACCTGATCCCCCTGTGGATCGCCGTGTTCATCGACATCCTGGGGTTCAGCATCCTGATCCCCTTTCTGCCGTTCTTTAGCCAGGAATATGGCGCGCCCGCCTGGCAGATCGGCCTGCTGCTTTCGACCAACGCCATGTTCGGGTTCTTCTCCGGGCCGATCTGGGGCAACCTGAGCGATCGCTACGGCCGCAAGCCGATGCTGCTGATCTCGCAACTGGGCACCCTGGTGGGCTTCCTGATGCTGGCGTTCTCCAGAAATATGCCGATGCTGTACGCTTCGCGCATCGTCGACGGCATCTTTGGCGGGAACTTTCCCATCGCCAAGGCCGTCATAGGGGATGTGGTGCCGCCCCAGGAACGCAGCAGGCACATGAGCAACATCGGCGTGGCCCACGTGCTGGCGTCGCTGGTCGGGCCGGGCCTGGGAGGGCTGCTCTCCCAGTGGGGTGTCCTCGCGCCGGGATTGCTCTCCGCCGCGTTGACGTGCATCACGATCACCGTGACGCTCATCTACCTCAAGGAATCCAATCCGCTCGAGAGGCGCTCCCACGCCAAGAAGGCATCAGAACAACCCAGCACAAACGCGCGCGGCAGCACGAGCGTACACAGTAGTGTGAATGCGCGCAGAAGTATATGGCGCAACAGCGCCGCCCGCTATCTGCTCATCCAGTGGGGATTCCACACCATGTCGTTCATGATCTATGTCTCCTGCATCGCCCTGTTCGCCAACCTCT
>CAZWPV010000266.1:0-4644 GCA_964635485.1 uncultured Anaerolineales bacterium | reverse complement strand
TGAGATGTGATGATGAGGGCAAAAATACCACAACCGATCTCGGGCGGCGTGATGCTGACGTACAAGTGCTCGGCGGCGTGCCGCCACTGCATGTACGCCTGCTCGCCCCAGTGGAAGGCGGATTGGATGACGGAGGAGGATTTGGAGACGCTTCTGTCTCAACTCGCCGGGCGGGTCGCATCGGCCCCCTGGGGGCCGCAGGTGATGAGCCTGAATCACGGGCTGCACTTTACCGGCGGCGAGCCCTTTCTGAACTTTGACCTGCTGCTCCGGGCGGTGGAGATGGCCGAGGGGATGGGGGTTCCCTCGACCTTTGTAGAGACCAACTGCTCGTGGTGCATCGAAGACGAGGTGACGCGGGAAAAGCTACAGTGCCTCAAGAGGGCGGGCCTCGTGGGCATCCTGCTCTCGGTCAACCCCTTCTACGCCGAGTACGTGCCCTTCGAGCGAACGGAGCGCTGCATCCGCATCAGCGAGGAGGTGTTTGGGCGGAACGTGGTAGTCTACCAGATGGCGTACTATCAGCGCTTCAAGCGCCTGGGCGTCGAGGAAAAGCTCCCTTTGGAGGACTATTTGGAGATGACGCAGGGCGAGCGGCTGGCGGAGCACGTGGAGCTCTTCCTGCAGGGGCGAGCCGCCTGCCGGCTGCGCGAGTTTTACCCCAAGTATCCTGCTAGCACTTTCTTCGGTGAGCCATGCCGGCCATCGTTTCTGCGCAATTGGCACAATCACTTTGATAATTACGGTAATCTCATCCCCGGTTACTGCGGCGGCATTTCCCTGGGAAGCTGGGAGGACCTGGACGCGCTCGTGGAGGAAGGCATCGATCTGGAGGCACACCCGGTGCTGCGCTACCTGGTCGCCGAGGACATCCGCGGGCTGCTTCACTTTGCCAAGGTTTTCGGGTACCAGGAATTTGGGGGAGGGTATCTATCAAAGTGCGACCTGTGCCTCGACATCCGGCGGTTCCTCGTCACCAGGGGGGACTTTGAGGAGCTCAGCCCCAAGGAGTTTTACGAGCACTTGGACACCGATGGTTAGCGCAGATTCCCTCCCCCTAGCCCCCTCCCACGAGGGGAGGGGGAACTATTCCTCTCCCACTTGGTGGGAGCGGGGAAGGCAATCTCGTCATTGCGAGTACCTCAACCGGGTATGACGCTTGTGTCCTATGCGTCGATGTGCGATAAAAGCTCTATGAAGCGTATGACCGTCTCGATGCCCCTGTAAAAGTTGGGCAGGTGGAATTTCTCGTTGGGGGAGTGCAGCCGGTCGTCGGGCAGCCCAAAGCCCATCAGGATCGTCTCGATGCCCAGCACCTTCTGGAACGTGGCGACGACGGGGATCGAGCCTCCTCCGCGCTCAAAGACCGGCTCCTTGCCGAACACCTCGGCGTAGGCGCGGAAGGCGGCCTGCATCGCGGGGCTATCGCGGCGCACGATGGCCCCGTCGCCGCTTTGCATGTCGCGTATCTCGACGCTGACCTCCGGCGGCGCGATCTGGGCCAGGTAATCGCGGAACAGTTGCGCGATCCGCGCCGGGTCTTGATCCGGCACCAGGCGCATCGATATCTTGGCAAACGCCTTGCTGGGCAGCACCGTCTTGGCCCCCGGCTCGATGTACCCGCCCCAGATGCCGTTGACGTCCAGCGTGGGCCGGGCCGTCGTGCGCTCGACGATGGTGTATCCTGGCTCGCCCCAGTCGGTTTTTACGCCCGCCTCCGCCAGCCACGTCTCGCGGTCAAAGGGCGCTTTGGCCAGCTCCGCGCGCTCGTCGGCGTCCAGCGCGCGCCCCCGGTCGTAGAAGCCGGGGATGGCGATGTGGCCCTCCTCGTCTTGCAGCTTGGCGATCATCGCGCACAGCGCGTTGATCGGGTTGCGCACCGCGCCCCCATAGATGCCGGAGTGCAAGTCGTGGTCGGGGCCGGTCACCTCAACCTCGACGTAGGTCAGCCCGCGCAGTGCGTAGACGATGGAGGGCGTGTCCTTGCCCAGGATGTGCGTGTCGGAGATCAGCGCCACGTCGGCGGCCAGCAGATCGGCGTGCTCGTGGATGAAGGGGGCCAAGCTTGGGCTGCCGATCTCTTCCTCGCCCTCAAAGAGGCACTTGACGTTGACGGGCGGCGCGCCCGCCGTCTCCTTGAACGCCTCGGCGGCCTTGACGTGGATGTACGCTTGCCCCTTGTCGTCCGACGCGCCTCGGGCGAAGAGGTCATCGCCGACGACGGTGGGCTGGAACGGCGGCGTGGCCCACTCGTCCAGTGGGTCGGGCGGCTGCACGTCGTAGTGGCCGTAGACCAGGATCGTGGGCGCGTCCGGCCCGGCGGCCAGCCATTCGGCATAGACCACGGGATGGCCGGCTGTGGTCATCACCTCTGCCTTGGTGCAGCCTGCTGCCAAGAGTTTCTCGCGCAGCCACGCCGCGGCACGTTCCATATCTGGCTTGTGCTCCGGCTGTGCGCTGATGCTGGGGATGGATAAAAAGTCGACCAGTTCTGCGAGGAATCGGTCTTGGTTTGCGCGTGCGTATTGTGTGGCGTCCACGTGTCTCCTTTGAGTCTATGCTACATCCAATTCCTCTTGCGCGTCGTCGTACCCCATCTGGATCAGGTCGGCGCTGAAATCCGGTTCATAGCGGATGATGCGCAACAAGTCGGTTTCTTTGCTAGGGGTGATCACCTGGCACTTGATCTGGCGGTGCTTGCTATCGATCTCCGCCGCCACCAGTTGATTGACGTTCTCCAGTTGCTTGAGGTCGTTCTCGTATGTAGCGCTCAGGGCCAGGTCAAGTACAACGGTGAGTGCGTGCCACGGCCAGCGGGGCGGCTCCATGTGCCGCTCGCCGATGGGGGAGAGCAGCACGATGATGATCTCGTCGGCCCCGGCGTCGACGGCGCCCGAGAGGGGGGTGTTAGCCATCACCGCGCCGTCCCAATAGTGCCGGCTCTCGATCTTGGTCCAGGGATAGACCAGCGGGATGGAGCAACTGGCCAGGATGTGGTCGGGGGTCAGCGTGACATCTTGATTATCAAAGATGCGCAGTTGGCCGGTCTCTAGCTCGGTGGTGGCGATGAGGAGCCGCTTGTCGGTGGACGGCAGTGCGTCGAAATCGATGTAGCGGTGCAGCGTCTTGCGCCAGGGGGAGGTATCGTAGATCGATTTCCAGGGGCGCAGCCGGAAGAAGCGTTGGATGTCCTTTGTGCGTGTCGCCAGCCAGGCCGCCTCCAGATCGGCGGCGCTGCGGCCCGAGGCGATGGCGGCGGCGTTGATCGCCCCGATGGAGGTGCCGACGAGGATGTCGGGCTCCCAGCCAATCTCCTCCAGGTATTTGTAGACGCCGCACTCGTACGCCCCGCGCCCTCCGCCCCCTGAAAGTACCAGCGCTCGCTTTGGATCGCCCTTCATCGCGCCACCTCCGTCGTGTTGATTTGGCTTTATTGTATCACGAATGGCGCGAAAGGACGAACTTGACTATTCAGGCGGTATGTAGCGGGAGATGCCGCCGTTGGTCCCGATCCATACGGTGCCATCTGCGGCGATGGCGACGGAGCGGACGTCGTCGTCTATCAGGCCATTCTCGACGGTGTAGGTGTGCCATCGCTCGCCGTCAAAGTGGGCGACGCCGCGATTCAGAACGACCCACACGGTACCGTCGGGAGCGGTGACGGTGGATGGGGCGTCGCCGCCCGCCAGGCTGTCCCCGGTAGAAACTTGCGTCCACGCGTGGCCGTCGTACTGCCAGGTGCCGCCGCCCTGATCGTACCGGTCGGGGCGGGTGGCGACCCGCAGCGTGCCATCCGGTGCCGTGGCGATGGCGGCGACCTTGTTGCTCGGCAAATGGCCATCCAACGTGTAATTGATCCAGGTTTTGCCATCGAAGTGGTAGATGCCGCTGTTGTAGGTGCCCACCCACAGGGAGCCATCGGGTGCGAAGGCGATGGAGACGCCGCGTTCCTCCGGCTGGCCCTCGACGGCAAGGACGGTGTGCCAGGCCCAGGTGGCGAGATCGAAGCGGGCGATACCAGCGGTGGTGCCAGCCCAGGTCGCGCCGCCGGGAGCGACGGCGATCGATTCGACCCAGGTTCCCACGCCGCCGGCGTCGTAAGATGTCCACAGCGACCCGCTCAGGCGTCCGATCCCGGCCCAGGTGCCGAACCACACCCCACCGTCGGGGTCTTCGGTGACGGCCTCGACGCCGTGACTCACCAAGCCGTCGCGCCTCGTGTAGGATGTCCATTCCGTTCCATTGAAGCGGGCGACGCCTTTCCAGGTGCCGAACCACACCGCGCCGTCGGAGGCGACGGTGGCGCAGAGGACGTGTCGCTCCAGCAGGCCGTCTTCTTCGGTGTACGTTGTCCACGTCGCGCCGTCGAAGCGGGACACGCCACAGCCGTAGGTGGAGACCCACACGTCGCCATTGCGGGCAAAGGCGATGTCGGTGACGCCGTTGCACGGCAGGCCATCCTCTTTGTCGTAGGTGATCCAGGCGTGATCGCCGCGTCCTGAGGCGGGCGTTCCGCCTGAAGCCGAAGGATCGAAACACGAGATGCCGCCGCTGGTGCCAGCCCACACCTCGCCGTCGGGCGCGACCGTGACCATCTCGACCCAAGTTTCCGCCAGGCCGTCTACCTCTGTATACCTGGTGATC
>CAZWPV010000265.1:0-4685 GCA_964635485.1 uncultured Anaerolineales bacterium | reverse complement strand
ACCCCCAGAACACGCCTCGCTTCCCGACGCGTTCCACCAAATCCCCTGTGCATACTGGGCATCTGCCGACGATCAGCGGGGCCTTCCACTTGCATCCGGGATACTCAGAGCAGCCGCGAAAGCGCCCATACTTGCCGTGTCTCACAACGACCTGGCCACCACACTCAGGACAGACCTCATCGGTTGCGGCTGGCAACGGCTTCTCGAAGGGCGAGGTGAAGCTACGCCCAGTCCGTAGCAGCTCGTCGTACCGCTCTTCCAGCCGCCGCGAAATGGCGGCAAGTTCGGCACCTATCTTGGCGATGTCGTCCTGGTGATAGGTGACCCCGGTTTCCTCCAGCACCTCGGCCGGGGCAGCTGCGTCGAGAACCCGGTGCGCGATGCCCAGCGCCACGATTTTTGCCTCCCTCTGATTCATCGCCACCTCCTTCCCCTCACTGTCCACTCAGCACCTCAGTTACATACTCGCGCCACTCGCCATAGCCAGGTGATCCGACCACATCCTCCAACGTCCTCTCTGTGGGAAACGTCTTGCGAAAGGCGTCGAGCAGCGCTCCTGCCGGCGCGCCGGTCTCCATCGCATCCAGCATCACCACCGCGTAGGCCAGCGGCTCGGGGCGGTAACCCACCTGGCGGGCGTGGACGATGGCCTGCTGGTTGGCATCGGCCAGGCACTCGGAAGGCACGCCCGCCGTCGTGGCGAGGTGGCCCATCCTGAGGAGGTGCTGCCCCACGTGGACGCACTCGCGCAGCGCGGCCCGGCGCACCTGGCCGTCCGTCGCCGCTGCCAGCCACTCAGGGTTGGCCGTGACCGCGATGGTCTGGGTGGCCGAAACCCCCTCGCCGTACAGGAGCGCCGAATCAGCCAGGTCGGTGATGTCGGTCGTGGACAGCGATCCAGCTGAAGACCCGATCTCGACCACCAGCCTGTAGCGCGCACCGGCCCAGAAGGGGTGCGCTTCCTCGATGACCCCCCCACCCTCCTTGACGCGGGCAGCGACCGCCGCCGCGCAGGCCTCAGCGCCTTGGGCGGCCCGGACGTCATCCAGGAGGGGCGGGGTTTCCTCGACGGCGGACGAGACATCGAAAGGACAGCGGGGCGTTGGGCCGATGACGGGCGTGGGCGCGGGAGGGAACCGCGAGGAGGACGTCACCGGCACGCAGCACCCGGCCAGTAGAATGGCACAGAGCAGGAAGAGCAGATAACGTCCCATCAGTCGCCCAAGATCGAATCGAGCACGGCGAAAACGAACCGCCCCAAGGAGAGAAAGCGCTGGCCGGCCGGCTGCGGCGTGAGCAACGCCTGGAAGTGCTGCTGCACCGCTTCCTGGTGCATCGCCTCAAGCTGCTGGTGGGCCATCTGGGCGGCCTGGGTAGCCTGCTGATGGTGCTGCATGGTCTGCTGCTGCACCAGGTCTTGGTGCTGCAAGGACGCTTGATGCGCGAGATGGTGTCCCGTTGTATGGTCGAACATAGGCATAGAGTCTCCTTTACGTTATCGCTACGTGCGCGAGATTTTTTCAGATAGGGCTTCCCTCGACCCACAGCTCATAGTGATCGAACGCGGGGAGATTGTCCACCGCTAACTCGAACGGCGAGGCTCCATTGGCAGGCACGACGTCCAGCTCGGTGTAGGTGTAGTCAACGGCGATGACCTGACCTTCAGCGTCATAGAACGCAACCACGATCTTGACGAACTCGCAGTCCTTTTCGCCGGTGTTCTTGACCTCACCGGCCAGGTAGTAGTAACCGTACTGCTCGTACTCGCGCGCGACGTCAACCTCAAAGTCGCCGTAGGGCTCCTCGCTGGTGGGCTCCCCCTCGACCCACAGCTCGTAGTGGTCGAACGCGGGGAGATCCTCGACCGACAGCTCAAACGGGGACTTGTCGCCGGCGAGCACAATGTCCAGCTCGGCGTAGGTGTAATCCACGGCCACCACCGTCCCCTCGGCGTCGTAGAAGCCGGCCACGATCTTGACGTAATCGCAGTTGCTTTCGCCGGTGTTCTCCACCTCGCCGACCAGGTGGCTATAGCCGTACTCCTCATACATCCTGCCGGCGGTGACGACAAGGCCGGCGTATGGCCTATCGCCGGTGACGGAGCCCTCGACCTGCAGCGTGTACGTGGCGACGTCGGTAGCCGCGCCGCCCACGTCGCCGGACAGGTTAAAGACCCCAACGCCATGAGGCGGCACGATATCCATCTCGGTGTAGGTGTAATCGGCCCCCAGCATCTCGCCGTCCGCGTCGTAGAAGGTGGCCACCACCTTGACGTACTCGTAGGCGTCGTCGGTGGTGTTGGTCACATCGCCGACGACGTGGAGGTAGTCGTAGGACACGTACATGCGCCCGCCGCGCACCTCCAGGCCCTCGGTGCCCTTGGCGAGCGGGGGCACCTCCCCCTCGAAGATGCCGGCGACCATCTCGTCGATGGCCTCGTGCCGGTTCTCGGCCAGCTCGCCGGCGTCGGCGCCGTATGCGCCGGCCATGATCCCCTCGACCGCGAGCGAGACCCGCTCCGCCTCCTCCAGCACGGGCTCCATCTCCTCGACCACCTGGGTAGACACGATCTCTTCGTCGAGCCAGCGACCGAAGATGTCCTTCGTCTGCTCGTGGACCGCGACGGCGTCCTCCCAGGCGCCGGCGAGCGGGCCGGGAGGATCGATCTCGGGGATGGTCTCGTCGACCACCTGCACGACGGCGCCCAGCCCGATCAAGATACCGAGTTGTTCCGCGCCCCCAAGATCGCCCACGGCCGTCCGCTCCGCCGCCTCGTTGAGCAACACGGCGTCCGCCTGGATCAGGACGACCACTCCGTAGAGCTGGGTGACCTGCTCCTCAAGCTCCTCGGGGATCTCCGTGGGCTCCGGGGTATCCGTGGGTTCCAGGGTCGCCGTGGGCTCAGGAGCCTCCGTCGACTCTACGCCAGCCTCCGGGGTGGTGGTGAATACGGGCAGCGCCGTGGGGCTGCCGCACGCAAAGGTCGCCAGCGCCAAGACGATGGCGAGCACGACTAGAATACGTTCACGGTTTTTTGACATAGCAAAGCCTCCTTCTATCTACCTACTCCGGGCACGTGCCGTCTAAGTAACAAGGATCCCGCAAAACCGACTGCACCTCGATCACGGGGATCCGCACCGACGTGCCGGGGTTCGGGTCGCCATACTCGAAGGCGCAGCCGGCGTAGGAGCCGGTGGTGCGCACCGACCAGGACGTGTGATACCACGTGCCCTTTCCATAGTTGCGCAGATCGATCAGGTTCCACCGCTTGTCGGTAAAGTTGTGATGCACCCAGTCGTACTTGTCGTCGCAGTCGCAGAACTCGTTTTCGCCGCTGCAATACCCCTCGCCCTCCCCGCTGCGACAGTCGCACCTGTCCGAGCACCCGCCGGGAGCCTCGCACACCTTGCACCCACACGAGTCCTCCGCACAGCCGGGCACCTTCTCCCACTGGTACCACTCGGCCGCCCACTCCAGCGCCCAGTACGTGGGCACCTTGACCTGGTAGGCCGGGTTCTGCCACGCGCCGAGGTCGGGGTCAAAGTCGTAGAAGGACGGCAGGCTCGCCCAGTCCTCCAGGCTCGCGGGGACCTGCTCGCAGCAGTGGCAGCGCGCCTCCTCGCCGGGAGGCAGCGACGGGCTATCGCACGCCGGCGTCCAGGTGGTGCAGGCGTCCTCGGGGGGGATAAAGTTGGGGCCGTTCTTGGGCTTGCCCCAGCTGCTCGTCTCGTAGATGTGGCTCACGCTCTTGCCGCAGGTGACGGCGGGGACCGGCCCGTAGCCATAGTCCTGGCCGATGTTCCACTCCCGCTCGTCCCAGTCCCAGCAGGTCGCCGGGGCGCCGCTGGGATCGTCGTCGCCGGACATGACGTCGATGCGCCGCCAGCGCAGGCCGACGCGAAAGTCCTTGATGTCGCCGGGCAGCGGGGCCTCCTCGCCGGTCTCGGGGTCGGTGCGGATGGGGTCGGGCTTGTTGTGTTTCTGCGACCAGCAGCCCTCGCTGTCCGCGTTGGGCTGGCAGGCTCCGAGAAAGTTCGTGAGGGCGGGATAGTCCTGCAAGGTCAACGTGCCGGCCTCACCGGACTCGTAGGGCGCGGGCAGCGGGGCGCCCATCCCGACGAGCCACCTGGGAAAAGGGCGCACCTGCACGATGTGGGGCGGCACGATGGCCTGCACCCTGAGATCCCACGTCCACTCCCAGCCCTCGCAGGGGTCCGAGACGAATCCCTCCGTAAAGGCTCGACCCGGTATGCACTCCGGCTCGGTGGGGCCGCCGGTGGGCTCGCACTCCTCGGCGGGCTGGCAGAGAATTTGCGAGGGATACAGGTGGCCCTGATACCTGTAAAAGCAGATTGAGCCCCATCCCGAGGGACATCTGTCGGTCTCGTAGCAGGAGAAGCATTCCACACCCTCTATCCCCGCCGCCTTAGTCTGCGTCGCCTCTATGACCATCGTCCCCCTGGCGTCGGAGGTCGCGGCTATCTCAGTCGCCCGGGCCTGCCAGGTCGCGGGCGGTAGAGTGACCACGATTTCCGGGGTGGTGGTCGGGCCGCCAGGTACATAGCCTGTGCAATAGGCAGTGCATTTAGCTTTACCCGTGGATGATATCGTGCCTGCGGTGCAGCAAGGTATGCCCATCCAGTAAGGCGGGGCACACGGACACACATCCTGCCGGGGGGGAGACG
>CAZWPV010000264.1:0-4702 GCA_964635485.1 uncultured Anaerolineales bacterium | reverse complement strand
GCACCGCCTGGAAGCGCCACGGACGCGGCGCGTCCGCCGGGTACACCTTCGACGGTTGCATCCACTGGCTGGTGGGCTCCAAGCAGGGAAGCCCGATGAACGTCATCTGGCAGGAACTCGGTGCGGCGCAGGACCGCCAGATGGTGGACCACGACGAGTTTATGCGCTACAGGGGACCAGAGGGCAAGGATTTTGTGCTCTACACCAACGTGGACCAGCTAGAGCGGCACATGAAGGAACTCGCACCCGCCGACGCACGAATCAGCGCCGCGTTTTGCAACGCCATCCGCCGCATGACTGCGTTGGGCCAGATGGGCGAGTCAAGCGGCCTGCTGGGGAGAATCAAGATGACCCTCAAGATGATCCCCTTTGGATTGACTATGGCCCGCTACCGCAAAACCACGGTAAAAGACTTTGCCCGGCGCTTCAGCGACCTATTTCTGCGCCAGGCATTTGCGGCCGCCTTTGGCATGGACATGCCCGACTTTCCCATCATCGGGCTGATGATGACGCTGGCGTGGATGCACAATAAAGACGCGGGCTATCCCATCGGTGGGTCGCTGGAGTTTGCGCGCGCCATCGAGAAACACTACCTCGACCTGGGCGGCCAAATCCACTACAAGTCGCGCGTGGCAAAAATCCTGGTCGAAGACAACAAGGCGGTCGGCGTGCGGCTGACCGACGGCGCCGCTTCGCTTAAAGAGCACCGCGCCGACATCGTGATCTCCGCCGCCGACGGCCACGCCACCATCTTTGACATGCTCGAAGGCAAATACGTCAACGACACCATCAAGGGCTACTATGACACCTGGCCCATCTTTCCGCCCATCATCCAAGTCTCGCTGGGCGTGGCGCGCGATCTCTCACAGGAGCCGCACTCGCTCATCTGCGCGCTTGCGCAGCCGATCAAGGTCGCCGAAAAGGAACGTTCGCTGCTCTTCATGCGGCATTTCTGCTACGACCCGACGATGGCCCCGGAGGGCAAGTCGGCCATCGTGACAATGTTTGCGTCCGACTATGCTTACTGGAAGGCACTGGCCGAGGATCACGAGCGCTATGAGGCAGAAAAGAAGGACATTGCCATCAAGGTGATCGCGCAGTTGGAGCAGCGCTATCCCGGCATCACCGACCAGGTCGAGGTGGTGGACGTAGCCACGCCGCTGACCACCGAGCGGTACACGGGCAACTGGCAAGGCTCGATGGAGGGCTGGATGGTCACGACCGAGACGATGTCCATGGCTTTCGGCAAGGGGATGGACAAGACGCTACCAGGGCTGGAGAATTTCTACATGGTTGGCCAGTGGGTGGAGCCGGGCGGCGGCCTGCCCCCGGCGGCCGAGTCGGGGCGACGCATTGTCGAGCGGTTGTGCAAGCAGGACGAGAAGGAATTCCAAGCGACCTTACGGGCGTAGCCAGATCGGAAGAGGGGATTCTTGATGAAAAGGGGCAAGAGAAAGACATTCGTGTTCGCATTGGTCTCGGCGCTGTTGCTATTGGCCTGCTGCATAACAGCGCTGCTGGTATTTACCCGCGAGACGGTGCAGCGCCAAAGTCTGTACCTGGAAATGCGTGACGGAGTCAAGATCGCCATCGACGTGTGGCTGCCAGCTGGGCTGAAGCCAAATCAGAAGCTGCCCACTATCCTGCGCTCGACACGCTACTGGCGCAGTTATCAGCCCGGCCCAATGGCTCCCATCTTTAGCATCCTCGGGCCGATCCTCGGCCAGGACATGGATGCCGAAGGAAAAGACTGGGCCCGGGCCGGCTATGCCCTCGTGACCGTCGATGTGCGCGGCAGCGGGGCCTCCTTCGGCCAGCGGCCCATCGAATACTCAGACAACGAGGTAGCTGACCTGGGCGAGGTGGTCGATTGGATCGTGGCCCAGCCATGGTCGAATGGTCTGGTGGGCGCGTACGGCGTCTCCTACGATGGAAACACCGCCGAGTTGCTCACAGTCTTGCATCACCCCGCGGTCAAAGCCGTGGCCCCGCAGTACGACGACTTTGACACCCAGTTCCACCTGCTGATGCCCGGCGGTGTCTTTAGCCAGGGGTTCATGCAGGAATGGGGACGGTTTACGCGCGGGCTCGACGCCAACGACGTATGCACCCTGGAAACGACGGCACAGACCGAGTGCGAGCAACTCCAGGCCATCATGGCGGGCGTCAGGCGCGCGGACGACGACACAGACGCCGCACAACTGGCCGCCGCCCTGGCCGAACGTGACAACGCCGACGTGTTCCAGGTAATGCAAGCTATCGAGTATCGTGACGACCACTGGAGCACAACGGGCAAGAGCATCACCGACATCAGTCCCTGTGGCCAGAGGATATCCATCGAAAGCTCCGGGGTGCCGATGTACATCTGGGTCAGCTGGCTCGACAACGCCTCCGTGGAGGGCGCGCTCGCCCGCTACCGCACCTTTAGCAACCCGCAAAAGCTGATCATTGGCCCGTGGTCTCACAGCGGCAACCACCACGCCGATCCCTTTTTGCCCCCAGACACCAAGACCGACCCATCAACCAAAGAGCAGTTCCGGATGCTGATCGCGTTCTTCGACGCTTTCCTCAAAGACAAGGCCGCAGCAGAACCGGAGTGGGATATCACCTACTACACGTTGGGTGAAGGGGAATGGAAAACGACCGAGACCTGGCCGCCAGCCGGTTTTGAGCCCCAACGCTGGTACTTTGGCTCGGCTGGCTCCTTGACCACCGACGCCCCAAACGCGGTGAGCGGCTCAGACGAATACACGGTGGACTGGACGGCCACCACGGGCGACACCAATCGCTGGTACACAGGGCTATACATGGCTGACGTGGTTTATCCCGATCGGGCGGAGGAGGACGCCAAGCTGCTCACCTACACCAGCGCGCCGCTGGAGACAGATGTCGAGATCACCGGCAGCCCCATCGTCACGCTGTACGTTGCATCCACCGAAACCGATGGCGCCTTCCACATCTACCTGGAGGACGTGGCCCCTGACGGGCACGTGACCTACATCACCGAGGGCATCCTGCGCGCCGTCCACCGCCAAGTGTCTGAAGAAGAGCCACTCTACGAGAGCTCGGGGCCGCACCACAGCTTCGAGCGCGCCGATGCTGAACCCTTGGTGCCTGGTGAAGTGGCCGAGCTACGCTTCAACCTGTACGCCACCTCGGTGCTTATCAAAAAGGGACACCGCATCCGCATCGCCGTTGCCGGATACGACGGATCGATGTTCGCCCGCTATCCCGCTGAGAGTACACCGGTGCTCACAGTGCAGCGCAACAGCGCTTACCCTTCCCACGTCGAGTTGCCGATTATGATCCGGGAGTAAATGACCTCCCAGGTTGTGCAGACCGTTCGGCTGAGCTCACGGCGAAGCCTGCGGTCGCCTGAAACCTGGGCGGCCATATCCAGAGCCTGGCGAGGGTACTTGGTCATCACTCCCATCTTCTCCA
Organism: uncultured Anaerolineales bacterium; assembly: GCA_964635485.1. Classification (GTDB taxonomy): domain Bacteria; phylum Chloroflexota; class Anaerolineae; order B4-G1; family B4-G1; genus JAFGED01. The sequence continues at coordinate 1,261 of CAZWPV010000264.1, read as the reverse complement.
GCGGCTGACCGCCAATCACCGCCCCACTGCCAAAGGCTACCCCTCCGGCCCACTCAATCAAACCCAGGTTTATTCGGAGCATTGCACATCTTCAAATTCGCGGTATAATGCAAGTAATTACTTGCTTGCACACAAAGAGGTGAACGTGTTATGAAGATCATAGGGATTGCCAGTAGCCCCCACCGCAACGGCAGCCCTGCCGCAGGCGCGCCAGTTGGGCCGAAGGATTGCCGAGGACATCCGAACGCAGAAAAAGTATCCCTTCCAAAGGCTGTTCGAAAATCTCCTCAACGCACTGGTGCTCGAGAGACTGATGAGGAAAAACGTCCTGGAGCACAAGGATGGCGCGATGAAGGGCGTGTACGAGTATTGGCTGGTAAACGGGTACATCTGAGACCGATCAAATTACCTTTCGGAGAAACGAAATGAGTCAAGTGGCCCTCTATCACTGCGACACTGTCGATCAGATCCCCCAGCGGCTGCAAGCCATCGTAGAATCACTGGGAGCAGAACGCGTGTCTGCGCTGTTCGCAGGCAAGAAGGTGTTGCTAAAGCCCAACGTCTGCATCGACCACCCGCCTGAGAAAGGCGCCACCACCCACCCCGCCGTGCTGGATGCGGCCATCGCCCTGGCCAAGGATCTGGGCGCGGGCACGGTCATCGTCGGCGATGGTGCGGCAGTGGGCGTCAAAGGGCGCATTTTCGAGCGCACAGGCATCAAGGCCGTGTGCGAGAAGCACGGCGTCGAGCTGCGCGATTTTAACCGGGAGCAGGGGCAGCGCGTGCACCTGAAAGACGCGCTGGCGCTCGAAGAGGCGACCATCGCCCAGACCTATTTTGAGGTAGATACCGTCGTCAACCTGCCGGTTTTCAAGACGAACATGCTGTTCTGGATCTCGGGCGCGCTCAAGAATATGAAAGGGCTGCTAGTGGGGATGGAGAAACACAGACCGCACTACCTGGGCGTGCCCCAGTGCGTGGCCGATCTAAACAGGATGGTCCGACAGGACTTGGTCATTATGGACGGCATCGTGGGCATGATGGGTAATGGTCCGGCCGCAGGGGAACCCGCCAACGCGCGCTTGCTCATCGGCGGATTCGACCCCGTCGCCGTGGATGCCGTCGCCGCCCGGCTGATGGGGTTCAATCCCGCCAAGATCCCAATGATCCATTTGGCGGAGAAGGTCGGCGTGGGATCAGGTCAGGGCGAGGTTCTCGGTGATCCCATCAGCTCCTTCAAACTGCGATTGGAAAAACCGAC
>CAZWPV010000263.1:0-4712 GCA_964635485.1 uncultured Anaerolineales bacterium | reverse complement strand
TCCGGGACGGAGGGGCCGTGGCCCCCGACCTGATGGTCTACTTTGGCAACCTGCGTTGGCGGGCGCTGGGCACCTTTGGCCTGCCCGACGTCTACTCCTTCGAGAATGACCTCGGCCCGGACGATGCCAACCACGCCCAGGAGGGCATCTTTATCCTGTGGGATCCGCGCCAGAATCACGGCGGCCGGTACGCCGAGGGACTGCAACTGATGGACGTGGCCCCCACCGTGCTCGACCTGATGGGGGTGAGCGTGCCGCCGGATATGCAGGGCAAAATCGTACAGCGGTAATCGTGTTGCAGAATATACAGCCCCTCTCGCGGCGAGAAGGGCTGTTTTTGATTATGTCCACAGACTTGACCGATCAAAGGTTGTATGCTATCGTTACGCCACAGAGGCAAGCCGAGATGAGTTCAGGAAAAAGAGGGGGCAGTAGCCCTCTTTCTCTCTTAATGTGGGGGGTTTTGGCTATCGTGCTGGTGGCAGCCGCCTACCTGGGCGGCTCAGCCCTGGCTGAGCAGGTCATCCTGCCCCCCATACTCCCCCTCCCCGACCCCACCGAAGCCCCGGCGCAGGCCACCGGCTCCGCCGTCGCTGCTGCCTGGATCAGCACCGGCGCGCCTGTCGAGGGCACGTTGAACACTGAGGTTGCGGATGAATGGCAGTTCCGTGCCCGCGGCGGGCAATCCGCCACCATCGAAATGTGGCTCCACCCCGGCTCCGGCTCCAGCGCCGATGCCGAGCTGGCCGTCCGCTTGATCGCCCCCGATGGCACCATCCTGGCGGACGAGGCCGGTTCCGCCTTCCTGCTGCCCTACGTCTTTGCGCCGAGCCTGCCGGATACGGGTATCTACCGCGTGCAGGTGACGCCGACCTCCGGCACACCGGGTCGCTATTCCCTCGTCCTCACCCTCGCAGATGCGTCCGCGCCGGCCGCTCCCGGCACCCCCGATCCTTTACGACCGACAACCGCAGCGGCTGGCGGCCCTATCGCCATCATCGCTGAAGGTACATTTATATGGCCCACCACGCGGCGCGAGATCTCTGGCTGGACGTTCCACGACCCCGGCAATCCCAGCCACATCGGCCTCGACATCGCCGCCCAGATGTGGGATCCCATCGTCGCCATCGCCGACGGCACCGTCGCCTTTGCCGAGTGGGGCGGCGGCTATGGCAACCTGGTCATCGTGGAGCACGCCGACGGATGGAGTTCCTACTATGCGCACCTGGACGAGTTCGCCGTCAAGACCGGGCAGGAGGTGCGACAGGGGGAGCTTTTGGGCGGCGCAGGCACCACCGGTTACTCCACCGGGCCGCACCTGCATTTCGAGATCCGCTACTATGGCCGTCCCGTAGACCCCCACGTCCATCTGCCGTAGGCGATGAATTTCGCCTGTTGGGAATGCTTGCCCCGATTCACCGACGCGCCTCTGGCCGACGACCGGGGGCAGGAGAGTCGCCTGTAATCCCGGGGCGGTGCTAGACGCTCACTCTTCGCCGTCGACCTTCAGCGGCGCTTCCGGCGGTTGCAGGGCGCGCTGACCCAGCAGACGGGATTTCTGGTAAGCCGCCCACACCGCCTTGGAGAGCACCGTGCGCATGCTGCCCTTTTCCATCTGGTAGATCGCCTCGGCGCTGGTGCCGCCCGGCGAGGTCACCATGTTGCGCAACTCGGCCAGGTGCTTGTCGGACTGCTGTGCGAACCTGGCCGAGCCAAGCACCGTCTGGATGACGATGGGACGCGCCTCGCGCCGGGAAAAACCCAGGTGAACCGCCGCATCTACCAGCGCCTCCATCAGCAAAAAGACGTAAGTGGGGCCGGTGCCGCTGACGGCGGTCGCCATGTCCAGCGCGTCCTCGTGAGTAACGTACACCTCCAGACCCATCGTCTGTAGGATGGCCTGCGCCTGTGCTCGCTGCACCTCCGTGACCGCGGGCGACGCTGTCCACACTGTCATCCCCTCCCCAATCTGGGCCGGCGTGTTGGGCATGGTGCGCACGACGGCGGCGTGGCCGAGCCCTTGGCTGATGGTAGCGATGGGCATCCCGGCGACGATGGAGAACACCAACGCCTCAGGCTTGATCTTGCCGTGCAGCTCGGGCAACACTTCGGGCAGCACCTGTGGCTTGACTGAGAGAACCACGATGTCGGCCCCGCTGGCGGCAGCGGCGTTGTCGGCGGTGACGCGCACACCGTAACGGGCCTGTAACTCCTCCCGTCGCTCAGGGAGCAGATCGCTGGCGATGATCTGCTCTGGTTCCACCTCGTCCTTCGCCACCAACGCGTGGATGATGGCGCCTCCCATCGTGCCGCTGCCGATGAAGGCAATCGTCAGCCCTTGTAAGTGACCTGTTGTCATCTTTTCCTCCTCAGGGTTGCTCCTGGCGGTAGCGGTGGATCGCCATCGTCAGCAGATCCATCGCCCGGGAAAGCACCTCGGTCTCCAATACGTAGGCGATGCGGATTTCCTCGTGCCCCAGGCCGGGGGTGCTATAGAACCCCGACCCCGGCGCGACCATCACCGTCTCGCCCTCGTGCTCGAAATCGGTCAGTAACCAGCGCGCAAATTCCTCCGTATCCACGCCCTCGATCTTGGCCATCGCGTAGAACGCGCCTGCTGGCTTGGGGCAATAGACCCCCTCGATCTGGTTCAGTCTCTCGTAGACGATGTCGCGGCGACGGGTGTACTCCTCCTGCATCTCTTCAAAATAGGAGGCGGGTGTGTTCATCAGACACGCGGCGGCCCCGATCTGCTCCAGCACCGGCGCCGAGAGGCGCGCCATCGCCAGCTTCATGATCGCTTCCATCACGGTTGCATTGCGCGAGACGACGCAGCCGATGCGCGCGCCACACGCCGAGAACCGCTTGGAGATGCTATCGAGCACGATGACGTGTTCCTCCATACCCGGCAGGTGCAGCGCGCTGGTGGCGATCTGGCCATTGTAAGAGAGCTCGCGGTATGGTTCGTCGGCCAGAAGGTACAGACCGTGAGAGCGCGCGATATCCCCCAGCATGGCGACCTCCTCCGGCGTGTAGACCACGCCGGTGGGGTTGCCGGGGCTGGAATAGAGAATGACGCGGGTGCGCTCTCCTATCAAGCCCTCGATCACCTCGCGCGGGGGCAACCGATAGTCGTCTTTGGCATAGGTGATGAAGGGCACGACGCGCAAGCCGGCCATCGTCGCCAGGCCGGCATAGTTGGAGTAAAAAGGCTCCGGTATGATGACCTCATCGCCGGCATCGCCGCAGGCAATCAGCGCGAACAGCAACGATTCGGACCCTGCGGTGGTGATGATGATCTGTTCCGCCGTCAGGGAAATATCGAAGCGGGCGTAATATTCGACCATGCCATCGAGGCACTCGGCGCGGCCGGCCGAGGGACCATAGGCCAGCGTGCGCTCCGGGAAGCTGCTCACCGCCTCCCAAAACTCGGCAGGCGTCTCGATATCGGGCTGGCCGATGTTGAGGTGGATCACGTCAACGCCGCGCGCTTTCGCCTCGTCGGCAAAGGGCGCGAGCTTTCGCATGGCCGAAGCCGGCATATGGATACCACGCTGGGAGATGGTCAATTCGTTCATATCTACATCCCTCCTAGCGAATAATCCGTCCCTCCAGCTCGCCCAGCCGCAGATCGGCAGTATCGGTAGGCGGGAAACCCAACTCTCGATTGACGAGCCCGCCGTGACAGTCGGATCCTACGGTGACGAGCAGGTCGTGGCGGGCGCACCAGTCCAGGCAGGAGCGGGTCGTGGATTCGTCGTTATACCTGTGGTAACACTCCACTCCGGCGATGCCAAAATCGAGCAGAGGCTGCAACGTCTCCGTGGTGACGCCCACATCCCGCAGAGTCGCGCCGGGATGGGCCAGAACGGGCACCCCGCCGGCCTCCCGGATGGCCGCGATGGCCTCGGCAGGGTGCGGGAACGAGCAGAGCGTGAAAGGCAATGGAATATCCGGGTTACGAAAGTAGTCGTCGATGTCTTGGCAAACTCCGCGATCAATCAAGAAGTTGAGCGACTTCCAGCCCCCTCGCGTGCGCTCGTAATCGTAGGCCAGGTACTCGTCCAGATCGAGAGGATAACCAGCCGCGATCAAACCACGGACAGACTCCTCGTTTGCCCGATCGAGCTTGGCCCTGCTTTCGTGCAGCAGGGCGATCAGCGTTGGGTGGTGCGGCTCGAAGCCGTAGGCCAGGATGTGAAAGGAGGCACCGTTTACCTGCGTGGATACCTCGACGCCACGCAGGAAAGCCAATCCCGCCTCGCAGGCCAGCGCCTCAACCGGCGCCACGTTGGCGATGGTGTCGTGGTCGGTAATTGCAAACAGGCCGATGGATCGGGCCTGCACTTCGGCCACGACGCGCTCCGGCGGCCAGCGTCCGTCGGAGGCTGTGGTATGGATGTGTAGATCAGCGCGCATAGATTTGGCTCCACTTCCGGGCAGGGATGAATTGGGGAGGATTGTACCGCAGATAGGCAAAAGGGGCAAGCGGGTGCCCGAAGGGTACCCGCGGAGGCTCATCAGGGCGCATTTGCTCCAAGTTTGGAGCAGTGATCATGACCTTAGGTCTCGACCAAAAACGAAAATGGCTGTTTCTCCCCCCTCCCCTAGCCCCCTCCCACGAGAGAAAGGAGAACTATTCCTCCCCCCTGGTGGGGGAGGTTAGGTGGGGGAAAGCGGCTATTGTCGAGGCAGTCAAGCCCCGATTGGGG
>CAZWPV010000262.1:0-4713 GCA_964635485.1 uncultured Anaerolineales bacterium | reverse complement strand
AACTGGAGCAGGGGCACGGGCAGCGAGGCCTCCACATCCTTCAGGTAAAGCTGCACCACCTCATCGCCCGGGTGCTCGCCGCTGTTCTCGACCTCCACTTGGACGGAGACGGGATCGCCGGCCGTGACCTCCTGCGGAACGATCTGTAGATCGCGGTACGTGAAGGTGGTGTAGCTAAGCCCAAAACCAAACGGGTAGAGCGGCTGGCCGGTGAAGTAACGGTAGGTGCGGTTCTCCATACTGTAGTCGGTAAATGCAGGCAGGTCCGAGACCGCGCGATAAAAAGTGACCGGCAGCCTGCCGCCCGGATTGGTCAGTCCGAAAAGCGCCTCGGCCACGGCGGTGCCGCCTGCCTGGCCGGGATACCAGGCCTCCAGAATAGCGGGGATATGCTCGTCGGCCCAATTGATGGAGAGGGCGCTGCCGTTCATCAGCACCAGGATGACGGGTGTGCCGGTTTCGTAAACGGCCTGTACGAGCTGTTCCTGGGTGGGTGGCAGATCCAGAGTCTCGCGGTCGCCCCGGCTGTGCCTGCCCCGTGGATTGCCCTCTGTCTGACCTTCTTCACCCTCCAATTGCTGCGAGAGGCCCATCACCATAACTGCCACCTGGGATTTCTTGGCTGCCTGTACGGCTTCTTCAAATCCATCTTGGGAATCATCCACGATTTCGCAGCCTCGGGCATAGGTCACGTCGGTTTCAGGCGGAACCAGAGCCTTGATGCCCGCCAGCACAGAGACCGGTTCGGCGGGCGTGCCCGCGTAATTGCTGCTCAGCACCAGGGTTTCGTCGGCGTTGGGACCGATGACGGCGATGGAGCTGACGTCGCTTGCATTTAGCGGCAACAGGTTGTCCTGGTTCTTGAGCAGGACGAGCGATTGGCGGGCTACCTCCAGGGCCAACTCGCGGTGTTCCGGGGAATCGACCACACTGGACGGGATCTGTGCGTAAGGCACCTGATCGGGCGGGTCGAACATCCCCAGACGGAAGCGGGCCTTGAACAGCCGCTTGACCGAGCGATCGATGTCCTCTTCGGTCAATAGGCCTGTCTGGACTGCTTTTTCGAGCAGTCCGTAGTGGCAGGGGATATTATAGGTGCAGCCACATTCCAGGTCGCAGCCGGTTTTGACGGCCAGGGCGGCCGCCTCGATGGCGGAATCTGCCAGGTTATGACCGCCGCGGATATCATCGATCGCTCCACAGTCAGAGACGACGTATCCCTGGAATCCCCATTCGTCGCGCAGGATTTCCTGGAGCAACGTAGGGCTGGCACAGCAGGCTTCGCCATTCACCCGGTTGTAGGCCCCCATGATCGAGTAGGCTTTCCCCTCCACGATGCAGGCTTTGAAGGCAGGCAGATACGTCGTGTGTAGATCGCGTTGGGAGACCCTGGCATCGAAGATGTGCCGCTGGTTTTCGGGCCCGCTGTGGACGGCGAAATGCTTGGGGGTGGCGACGGTTTTCAGATAGTCTGGGACTGTGCCCTGCATCCCGAGGACGAAATTGACCGCCAGCCGGGAGGTGAGGTAAGGGTCTTCGCCATACGTCTCTTGCCCACGGCCCCAGCGGGGATCGCGAAAGATGTTGATGTTGGGGCTCCAAAAGGTCAAACCGGTGTTTAGACCGCGCTCGCCGTTGCGGGCAGATTCGTGGTGCTTGGCGCGGCCCTCATCAGAGATCACTTCCGCCATCTGATAGATTAGATCGGGGTTCCAGGTGCTGGCCAGGCCGATGGCCTGCGGGAAGACGGTGGCGATGCCGGCGCGAGCCACGCCGTGCAGCGCTTCGTTCCACCAGTTATAGTTGGGAATGCCCAGGCGTTTGATGGCTACCGCTTCGTTGCCCATCTGCGAGACCTTCTCTTTGATGGTCATGCGACTGACCAGATCGTCCACTCGCTCGTCGATGGGGAAGGCGGGATCGAGGTAGATCGCCGATGGGTCGAGGGTCGAGTCGGGTGGGTGGGTCGGGTCGGGTGTAAGGGTGGGGTGAGGCTCTTCGGAGGTTGGCCCGGGCGTAGCGGAGGGTTGCGACTGATCACAACGACAGCCTGCGATCGCCAGGCTGACGGTAGTGAAAAAGCCCTTCAAGAACTGGCGGCGGGAGAAACGTTTGGGGGATTTATTTTGTCTCATAGAGTCCATGTTAGCACATTTTCACGGCCAGGACAACAATTGGCAAGATTGCCAAGCCCTGCTATAATCAGCACAACTTGGTGTAGCAAGGAGGTGATGCGATATCCAACTGACCGCGAAAAGATGGCGCCTGGCCCGGACACCGTCCGGGTGACGAGGAGGCGGTTCCTCGCCGCGAGGCGAGTGCTAAAGCGCCAATCGGACCTAACGGCCCAATTGGCGAAGAAAATCGATGTGAAAGTTCGCCAGAACTTTCCGATCGGCGGATGCCGCCCGGGGGCGGCTGCACCCCGTATCTTTTCCCCAACATACTTTTGCCGCAGGCAAAAGTGCGCGCGTTCCCACAAAGCCGCCGGGTAACCGGCGTGGACAGAACGGAACGTCGTAGCCCACCATTCTCAATTGAGACAAAACCGTGCAATCCAGTTTTTGGCTTGCACAATTATATCCTGTTGCACGCTGTCTGTGACGGGTAGTTCAACTTGTGGAGGCGACTATGTGTGGCATCGTTGGCTACGTGGGGTCGCGGGATGCGACCCCGATTATTTTGGAGGGTTTGAAGCGCTTGGAATATCGCGGGTACGACTCGGCTGGCTTGGCCGTGTTGCAGGAGGACGGCTCCATCGCCGTGCGGCGCGAGGTGGGCAAGCTGGCTGCGCTGATCGATATGGTGGGCGCCGATCCTGTGAAGGGGCACGTTGGTATCGGGCACACCCGCTGGGCCACTCACGGCGAGCCCAGTCGCCGCAACGCCCATCCGCACCTCTCCGCCTCCGGTGAGGTGGCCGTCGTCCACAACGGCATCATCGAGAACTTTCTCGATCTGCGGCAGGAGTTGGAGGCCGAGGGGTGCTGCTTTTCCTCAGAGACCGATACCGAGGTCGTGGCGCATCTGGTCGAGCAGTACCTGGCCCGTGGGGCCGACCTGGAGGCGGCGGTGCGGCAGTCGCTGGCGCACATCAAAGGGGCCAGCGCCTTTGTGTTCCTCAGCAGCCGGGAGCCGGATCGTATCGTCACCGCCCGGCTGGGCAACGCGGGCGGGATCACCGTCGGCGTCAGCGAGGGGGAGATGTTCGTCGCCTCCGATATCCCTGCCATCCTCGATCACACCCGCGAGATGATTTTCATCGAGAACCGGCAGATGGCGGTGGTGACCCGCGATGGCGCGCAGGTGACCACGCTGGCGGGCGAGCTGGTGGCGACCGCGCCTTACACCATCTCCTGGGACCCCGTGGCAGCGGCCAAGGGCACCTTTCGCCACTTTATGCAGAAAGAGATCTACGAACAGGCGCGCTCGATCACCGATACCATCCGCGGGCGCGTCGATTTTGAGACCGGGCACGTGTCCCTGGAGAACATGGCGCTGACGCCGGAGGAGACGCAGTCCCTGGAAAAGATGGTCATCGTCGCCTGCGGTTCGTCGGTCTATGCCGCGCTGGTGGGTAAGTACATGATCGAGTCACTGGCCGGCCTGCCGGTGGAGGTTGATTACGGCTCCGAGTTTCGTTATCGCACACCCATCATCGACGGGAACACCGCCGTGCTGGCCATCACCCAGAGCGGTGAGACGGTCGACACGCTGGCGGCGATGGAGGAGGCGCGGAACAAGGGCGCGCGGCTGTGGGCTATCGTCAACGTCATCGGCAGCCAGGCGATGCGCCTTTCGGATGGCTACATCCTGATGCATACCGGCCCCGAGATCGGCGTGGCCACGACCAAGGCCTTTACCGCCAGCCTGGCCGATCTCTACCTGCTGGGCTGTCGCCTGGGCGAACTGCGCGGGACGCTAAGTGGCGAGCGACTGCAAAAGGCGGTGCAGGACCTGGCGCGCCTGCCCGACCTGGTGGGGCGCGTGCTGGATCACGGGGACGAATACGAACACCTGGCCAATCTCTTCCACGACCGGGAGCATTTCCTCTACCTGGGGCGAGGCATCAACTACCCTGTCGCGCTGGAGGGGGCACTCAAGTTGAAGGAAATCTCCTACATCCACGCCGAGGGCTACCCGGCGGGGGAGATGAAACACGGCCCCATCGCGCTAATCGACGAGGTGATGCCCGTCGTGGCCATCGCCGTGCGCGACCACGTCTACGACAAGATGATCAGCCAGATCGAGCAGATCAAGGCGCGGGGCGGCATCGCCATCGCCCTGGCGACGGAGGGGGATGAGGACATCGCGGCCAAAGCCGACCACGTGCTTACCGTGCCAGAGGTGCCGCCGTTGCTCTCGCCGGTGGTCAACATCATCCCGCTGCAATTGCTGGCCTACCAACTGGCGGTGCGCCGGGGGTGTGACGTGGACCAGCCGAGGAATTTGGCAAAGAGTGTGACGGTGGAGTGAATACAAGATAACAAGGTGTCTTCTCAATAGGTAGGAAAAGTGGGGGTGGCCCTTTTTCGTACCCTGGAAATTGTGCTTGCCCCTGGTTTTAGGCAGCCTTTGCCTTGATCGCGTCAAAATCTTTGCTCTTGGGCATTGTGAACAAGCATGCGCCCTTACTGCGGTTCTCCCATAGCTTGCCGATGGCGCGTTTCTCTTTCGAGTCATCGTTGCTCCATAGAACCGCCCCTTTGTATT
>CAZWPV010000261.1:0-4729 GCA_964635485.1 uncultured Anaerolineales bacterium | reverse complement strand
GTTGACCCTCTTGGCGAGAGCAAGTATAATCGGCGCGTGACTGAGGATAAAATGACCGAAACCGGACCGATTCAAGCGGGTGTCGTGACTGTGAGTGACAAAGGGCACGCGGGGGAGCGAAAGGATGCCAGCGGGCCGTTGCTGGCGGCCCTGTTGCAAAAGATCGGGGCCGAGGTGGTGCGTCAGGAGATCGTGCCGGACGAGCAGGCCGAGATCGAGCGTGTTTTGGTCGATCTGGCCGATGCGGTCGGGGTCGATTTGATCATCACCACCGGCGGTACTGGCCTGTCCCCGCGCGACGTCACCCCTGAGGCGACGCAGGCCGTGATCGAGCGCGAGGCACCAGGCCTGGCGGAGGTGCTGCGCTTCGAGGGTTATCGCAAGACTCCCCTGGCCGTCCTTTCGCGCGGCGCGGCCGGTGTTCGCGGAAGAACCCTCATCGTCAACCTGCCTGGCAGCCCCAAGGCGGTGCGCGAGGGGATGGAGGTTCTGTCACCCATTCTGCCTCACGCGGTCAGGATGGCGCGAGGCGTGGATACCGAGCACGCCGGGCCGGAGGTGCCCCCATCGGAGATGGGCCTTGCCTGACCAGCGCCGCCCGGTGTTGAGCGTCGAGGAGGCGTTGGAGCGCATCCTGGCGACGGTGCATGTTCTGGAACCGGAGCGCGTTGGGCTGCTGCAGGCCGCCGGGCGCGTGCTGGCCGAGCCTGTTGCTGCCGAACGCGATATTCCCTCCTTGACCAACTCTGCGATGGACGGCTACGCCGTGCGTAGCGTGAACCTGGCTGCCCAGCCTCCAATTCGACTGCGGGTAGTCGGCGAAGTCGCCGCCGGGTACGTGAGCCAGACGGAGGTGGGACCTGGTCAGGCGATGCGCATCATGACCGGCGCGCCGGTGCCCGCGGGGGCCGATACCGTCGTGCGGTTCGAGGACACGCGCCCTTCGACAGGCTCAGGGCAGGGTCTGGACGGCGACGCGGTCGAAATACTAAAGGCCCCTCGGCCCGGCGCGAACGTGCGGCAGGCGGGGGAGGACGTGCACGCCGGGCAGGTCGTCTTGGAGCCGGGCGCGGTGCTGCGTCCGCAGGAGGTCGGCATGCTGGCGGCGGTGGGGTGTGTGGAGGTGGCGGTAGTGCGGCGGCCGCGCGTGGCGATCCTGGCCACCGGCGACGAGATCGTCCCTCCCGATCAGCCCCCCGGCCTCGGCCAGATTCGTGACGCCAACTCGTACACCGTCGCTGCGCAGGTGCAAAGGTGCGGCGGGGTGCCACTCCTGCTCGGCGTCGCCCGCGACCGGGAGGAGCTGGTGCGACGAGGGATGCGGGAGGCGCTGGAGCAGCGGGCCGACTTGATCATCACCTCCGGCGGCGTTTCGGTGGGCGACTTTGACCTGGTCAAGCAGGTGCTGGCTGCCGAAGGGGAGATGCATTTTTGGTCGCTGAACATGAAGCCGGGACGGCCTCTGGCCTTCGGGGTAGTCGGTGGGGCTCCCCTGCTGGGGCTGCCCGGCAACCCGGTGGCGGCGATGATCAGCACCGAGCTCTTTGCCCGCCCGGCGCTGCTCAAGATGCAGGGGTTTACCGATTGGGGGCGGCCGGCGATCCGCGCGCGTTTGACACAACCCATCGCCCGCAAGGATGGCCGCCGCCACTATCTGCGGGTGCGCCTGCGCCAGACGGCGATGGGCTACGAGGCGACGCTGACCGGCGAGCAGGGCTCCGGCATCCTCAACTCGCTGGTGCAGGCTGACGGGTTGGCGATCGTCCCGGAGGATGTTGACCACTTGCACGTGGGTGCGGAGGTGGAGGTTCTGCTGCTTCCGCGCGTTAGTTAAGGGAGACTCCCGTGCCCAGCAGGCAAAAGAGACTGGAGGCTGTTGTCGCCTCTATCGAGGCCATTGCCCTCGAGTATCCCAGTGCTCGACTGGCGCGTGTTCTCTCCGGTCTCGCGAACCAACTCAGCGTTCTGGGGCAGGGGCTGACCTATGGCCTTCTCCGCAGGCGACGTCTCGCGAGATTGGGCCTCTTGCGCGCGTTGCGCGTCGTGGCGTATCACCAGTATCTGTCAGTCCTTGTGGCTTCTTTGGGTGTGGCGCTCACGGTGTCTGTTCTGTGGCGAGGGTGGGGGGTGACGGATGACACGCTCCAGCGCACAATACTGCTTTCGTCGACGCTCTCTGAGGCGCTCAAAGGGCAGTTCGTGTTTCTCGATCCGGGTAGAAATGCACAACTGATGGACCTGGGCGTCGTTCCTTGGTGGGCTTTGGGTGAGGTGCGTGTCTCCTTCTTCAGGCCACTGGCTTCGCTGACGCACTGGCTCGATTATCAGCTTTGGCCGGATTCCTCCTTCTTGATGCACCTCCAAAACCTGCTGTGGTACAGTGGTCTGTGCGGGCTGGCGACGCTTGCCTATCGCCGCTTCATTGGGCGGGGTGCGATGTCTGGTCTGGCCGCTTTTCTCTTCGCTGCGGATGTCACCCATCTGAGTTGTGTCGCTTCTCTGTCCGGCCGTAACTCGCTGATGGCGCTTCTTTTTGGCGTGCTGGCCTTGCTATGCCACGATCAGTGGCGGCGTCAGGGACGGCGGGCGTATCTACCGCTAGCTCTTTTCAGTTTGCTGTTGGCCCTGTTGTCGGCGGAGGCGGGCCTGGCGATAGCTGCTTACCTGTTTTCCTACGCCATTTGCTTGGATCGTGGAACCTGGCGGCGGAAGCTGGACAGCCTCGTTCCTTATGGTCTCCTCGTCGCTGCTTGGCGATTTGTGTATCAGCGTTTGGGATATGGAGCCTGGGGGTCGGGCTTTTACATCGATCCGGGGCAAGAGCCGTTGCGGTTTGCTTTGAGCGCGCTGCAGGTCGGACCGGTGTTGCTCTTTGGGCAGTGGATCGTGCTGGAGCCTGGCATATACGCCCTGTTTTCGTCGTGGGGCAGCCTCGCGTTTTGGCTCGTCGCCGTGTTAGCTTTGGCTTTTGTGGGCAGGATGCTGATCCCTCTGTTGTGCAACGACCGGGTAGCGCGCTTCTGGGGGCTGGGGATGGTGATTGCCGTGGTGCCGATCTGTGCGGTTAGCCTGCCCAATGGACGCCTGTTGACCTTTGTGGGCCTCGGCGCAATGGGACTGATGGCCCAGTTCATCGTTGGCCTGTTCAGACGGTCTGCGTGGGTGCCTGGCCGACGTGTCTGGCGGGCACACGCTCGCACGTTAGCCTTTCTCTTGCTGGGGCTTCACGTCGTCCTGTCCCCTTTTCTGCTCTCTTTCGCTCACACGATGCTTGATCCTTTCTTCGGCTCCGTGGCAGACCTGGGGAGGCTCTCGGGGGTCGAGCGGCAGGATTTGGTGATCGTCAATATGCCGAGCCCGGGCAATGCCATCTACCTGCCGGGATTGCGGCAAATCCACGGTCAGCTGGCACCGGCTCACGTGCGGATTCTGGCGCCGGGTTATGCCGCCGTTGAAGTGGCCCGTATCGATGCACGTACCTTGGTGGTTCGGCCTGAGCACGGCTATCTCGCGCCGCCGGGTGTGAAAGCATTGGGAGATCAGGATGTGTTCCCCCTGGCGCATCCTGCGTACGGGTACCGGTATGGCGATGGGCTGTTTCGGAGTGACGCTTACCCGGTGTCCTTGGGTCAGCGGGTCGAGGTGGCGGGGATGAGCGCCGAGGTGATCGCGGTGACGGACGACGGGCGGCCCGCAGCAGCCCGTATGCGGTTCGCCGTGCCCCTGGATGATGCATCCCTGCGGTGGCTGCAGTGGGATTGGGAGGAAAAGGCCTACGTGCCGTTTATCCCGCCTGCGGTTGGCGAGACGGTGCGCGTGGCCGGCCCCTTTTGAGTTGCAGCGGATTCGACTCCCATCCGGCAGGTCGAATTCAACTCGTCAATCGCTGATCCCCCACCAGTACATGTCCGCCAGCTTCCGGTGCTCCTCGTGTAAGCGAACGTAGCTTTCGTACCGGTGCTCGCTGACCTCGCCCTCCTCCACCGCCTGGATGACGGCACAGCCTGGCTCCACAGTGTGGGTGCAGTCGGAGAACTGGCAGTGGGTGACGAAGGGGGCGATGTCGGGGAAATAGGCATCCAGCTCCTCCGGGTCGACGTCGAACAGGGCCAGGGTGCGGATGCCAGGGGTGTCGGCCACCCAGCCTCCACAGTCCAGGGGGAAGAGTTGCGGCACGACGGTGGCGTGGCGGCCCTTGCCCGTGGCTTGGCTCACCTCGCGTACTCGCAAGCCCAGCCCAGGCTGTAGCCGATTGAGCAGGCTCGTCTTGCCGGTGCCCGACGGGCCTACGAGTACCGAGAGCTTGCCCGTGATCTGGCGGCGGAGTTGGTCGATACCTTGATTATCGACTGCACTCGTGTAGAGCACGGGGTAGCCGATCTCCTTGTAGATGCTAAACAGGGCGCGGGCTTCTCTCCGCTTGACCAGGTCGGTCTTGTTGGCGCAGATTACGGGAGGGATGTGTTGGACCTCGGCGCCCACCAGCAAGCGGTCGAGCATCCGCAGACGAGGTGCGGGGTCGGCGCAGGCGAAGACAAAGATAGCCTGATCGGGGTTGGCGACGATGACCTGCTCTCGCTCGGCCAGGTAGCCGTCGCGGTCCCAGCGGCGGGCGCCGCGCCCGCCGGGCCGCGGCGATAGCCGGGCCAGCGCCCGCTGGCGCTCGGCCACCTCCTCGATCATCCCGCTGCCGTCTTCCGCTAGGCTGATGCGCACCCGTTCGCCGACG
>CAZWPV010000260.1:0-4743 GCA_964635485.1 uncultured Anaerolineales bacterium | reverse complement strand
AGTTGAGTCACTGCGTTGTTGACCCCGTTCCCTGATCAGTCCACGCTCTTTGAGGCACTCAAGCAGGGTATCCAACAATTGGCGTTCCATCTCCCCTGCTAGTACGCGATCCCGAAATTCGCTCAACACAGAGTAGTCAAAACCAGGATCTGTCAACTTCAGCCCAAGGAGATACTTCCAATCAATTCGTCCTCGCACTGCATCAGCAGCTTGGCGATCGCTGAGATCTTCGGCAAACTGAAGCGCTGTCACGAGTGCCAGTCGTCCTGGTGATTCAGCAGGACGGCCGCGCGAGCTGACAAAAAGTGGCGCAAACATCTCATCCTCGTAAATCACGCCTAGTTCATCGTGTAGTGTGAGGTAAGGATTGCCATTAGGAAAAGCGGCATGGGCAACGCGAGCCGTATCCTCTGGGACTTGACCGAGTTCTTGCGGGCGCAGCGACATCTTGGCCTCCTGTGTGTTTTCCAGATAGCGTGGGCATCTACCATAGGCTTAAGCTTGCAAGTAAGTTTACACGGTTTGTTAATGTACGCAACACGGATTTTACCAACAGTATCCTTTAGCGGGGAGAGGAAGTCACAGTCAGGATTCCGTGAAGCGTGATGCGTAACTCGTGATTTTCACGCATTACGCTCGCTGCGTGACGAAACGCGCCGACAAATCCTCCAACTGGCCCGCCATCCCCGCCAGCCCTTGCGCAGCGGTGGCGAGCTCGGCGATGGCGTCCACCTGCTCGGCGACGGCGGTCGAGACCTGCTCCGCGATGTGGGCGTGGGTGTTGCTCACCGCTGAGGCCTGGTCGACGATGGAGGCCAGGCGAGCGGTTGCCTGCTCCTGCCGGCGCGCCGCTTCGACGGTCTGCCCGGCAAAGTCGGCGGTCTGGGTCACCGCCCCCTGCACGTCGGCCACGGCCTGGCCCACGCTTTCCATCTCTGCCTGCACGCGGGCGCTGAAGCGGGCTACCTCTCCGGCGGAGCGGGCGGAGCGCTCGGCCAGGGCGCGCATCTCGTCGGCCACCGCTGCAAAGCCCCGTCCGGCCTCCCCCGCCCGGCGGGCCTCGATGGCCGCGTTGAGGGACAGCATATGGGTCTCCTGCGCAAACTGCTCGATGACGGCGGTGATGGATTGGATCTCCTCCGCCTCTTCGTCGAGCACGGCCACGGTGCGGGCGGTGCCTTCCAGCTTGGTTTGCGCTTCGCGTGCCGCCTGGCCCGCCTCGCCCGCCTGCTGCGCGCTCTGTTGCAGTGCGGCGGTCAGACCCGTGGCGACCTGCGACGCGGCGTGCATCTGCTCGCGCTGCGCCTCTGCCCCCTGGGCGATCTCTTCCATCTGCGCCAGCGTTCCCCGCGCTAACTCGCTCAGGTTGGTGGCCGAGGTGGAGAGCCGGTCTGCAGAGCCGATCAACGC
This sequence comes from uncultured Anaerolineales bacterium, assembly GCA_964635485.1. Classification (GTDB taxonomy): domain Bacteria; phylum Chloroflexota; class Anaerolineae; order B4-G1; family B4-G1; genus JAFGED01. Next base: position 3,333 of record CAZWPV010000260.1, on the reverse strand, counting down.
GCCGGAGGTCTCGCGCATGCGCTCGATGGCCTGTGCCAGACTGCCTGTCATCTGGCGGAAGGAGGCGGCCAGCGCGCCGATCTCGTCAGAGGTAGGTGCCTCGGGCACCACGGTCAGATCGCCGCTGCCCAGCCGCCGGGCGGCTTCGGTGAGTCGCTCCAGGGGTGCGGTGATAAAGCGATTCCCAAGCCTGAGTCCTGTCCATGCACCGACAACAATCAGCGCACCTCCCAGGATTGCCACGATCCGGTAGCCGTTCAGAAAAAAGGTCTCGTACTGTTCGGCTTCTGTCTTGACCCGCTCGTTGGCGTGTTCGTATATCGTGTTGATAGCTTCCAGGAGGTCGTCGAGCGTTGCGTCGGCTTGGCCTGCGTAGGTTTGCGCTGAGCCCGCTTTACCCGAATAGTAGAGCATCCCATCCAGTAGCACAGCGTAGGTCTGATATTCAGCGGAGAAGGCATCCTGTTCGGCTTCTTCCATCGATTCCAGTAAGATGTTTTTGTAACGTTCTGCCCGTTCGCGGGCTTTTTCTGCCTGTGACCGATATGCTGTGTCGCCGCTGGCGAGGTAGCGGCCTGCAGCCCAGCGTGTCTCCAGTAGGTTGGACTGCATGTGCGTGGCGACGAGCTTTTCGCTAACCCCATTGATGATGCCCTCAAAGTTAAAGTAGAGCTGCCGGGCGTAGAAATAGAGGCTCATCAACAACAGCGCGCTGGTGAGCAGCACCATGATCGAAAAGCCCAGCGTCAGCGGCGTGACGACACTGCTTTTGCGCATATCACTTACTCCTCCCAAATGATCTTCTCGAAAGCTATAGCAACCGCAGGTTGCCGCTTTCGGGAAGATGGATCATGCGGCGAATCGATAGCCCATACCCCGTACGGTGAGGATCAACTCTTCGTCTGGATAACACGCGTGCAGCTTGCGCCGCAGATGCTGGACGTGCGTATCGACCACGCGGGCGTTGCCGTACCAGTCGTAGCCCCACACCTTGTTGAGCAGCGTCTCCCGGTCGAGCGTCTGGCCGGGGTTGGCTATCAGCAGATGCAACAGGTCGAACTCGGTAGGGGTTAGGTCAAGTAGCGTGCCCGCGCACTGGGCCTGGTGGCGGGCCATGTCGAGTTCGATCGGCCCGGCGCGCAGCATCTCCGCCGATGCTGCGGCGCGAGCGACCCGCCGCAGTAAAGCGCGCACTCGTGCCAAAAGCTCTCGCTCGCCAAAGGGCTTGGCCAGATAGTCGTCGGCGCCCAGCTCCAGGCCCACCACCTTGTCCGCCTCCTCCGCCCGCGCCGTCAGCATCAGGATCGGCAGGTGGGCGGTCTTTGGATTGGCGCGCAGACGGCGGCAGGCCTCGTAGCCATCGACGCCGGGCATCATCACGTCCAGGATCACCAGGTCGGGCATCCCCCGCTCCAAAGCGGTGGGCACGCCGGCACCGTCCTCGATCCACGCCACCCGGTAGCCAAAAGGCTCCAGCGCGTCCCGCACCGTCTCGGCGACGACGGGGCTATCGTCCACCAGCAGGATGTGCTTTCCGCTCGAATCGCCCATCTCGCTCCCTCCTTCTACGGAACGACGAAATCCGGCCCATCCATCTCTGCGATGCACGCGCTGTCCGGCTCGGCGGCCGGATCGTCGAGAAACGCCAAGACGATACGCATGGGGCAATCGTCCGGCCAACTGGTGCTCGGGGCGTGCCCCTGGCCGGGGAACTCGAAGTAGAAGCTCTCGCTCAAGGTCTCGGCGACCCGCCTGCCGAACAGCGGCGGCGTGGTTGGATCGTATTCGCCAGCGAGAACCAGCGCCGGGATGTCGCTGACCAGCGGCCCACCGTCGCGCGGATCGAACGGCGCGGCGCCCCACATCTGACACACCTCGACCACGTCCTCCCCGCTGAACATGATCCCAAGCATCTCGGCCAGATGATAGTCTGCAATCCAGTCATCGAGCGCTTCCGGCGTGGTGGCGTATACGTGATCGTGGCATCCCACTGAGATCATCATGCCCAGGCTCATACGTTCGTATGCCGCCAACGAAATGAGCAGAGCATATCCCAGGGTTTCGTAATTGCCATCCCGGACCTCGTAAATCGTCTTGGGCACGAGGGGGATGGTGTAAGTCGAGTTCAGCGCCTCCACGGCCGCGTTGGTGAGCGTGGCACCGTCCACGGGGACGCTGAAGGAATCGCCGCCGAGCGGATTGCTTATTGCCACGACGATCGGCTCGGCGTCTAGCCGCGCCACGAGGTCGTAGAACACCGTCTCCAGGTCGGGGTAGGCGGCGTTGCACGCCGGATCGGCGGCGCAGCCGTCGAACAGTACCTGCAATGCGGTGTCGTTCGAGACCTCGCCGTAGACGCTCACGTCGATGGGCACCACCGAGTCCAGCACGGCGCCGCGCACGATCTCAGGATGATCGCGCATCACCGCCTGCGCCAGCCGCGTGCCGTAGGAGATGCCGTACAGGTTGACCCGCTCGTAGCCCAGCGCGGCGGCGATGTCTCTGACGTCGGCGGCGCTATCAGTGCTGGTGTAGGCGGCCAGGTTTACGCCCTCCAACACCAGCCGGTCACGGCACATCATCAAGGTATCGACGTAGCGGTCGACATCTATCTCGGCGGGAAACCCCTCCTGAAAATCTTGCACGACGCGGAGTTTTAGCTCCCAGCAGTCGAGGTTCGGTTCGGAGGACCCTGTGCCGCGTTGGTCGAAAAAGACGAAATCGCGCTTCTCCAGGATGGGTTTGAAGGCCCTATAGAAACTGGTGCTCCACTCGAGGGAGCCCATGCCGGGGCCGCCCTGCAGGTAGATGACCGGGTCGGGGGCCGGGGCGTCGCTGGTGCTGCGGTAGACGGCCACGGCGAGCTGGATCGTGTCGGCAGGGTCGCCGCTGCGATCCTCCGGCACGACGACGGTGCCGCAATCGACCGTCGCGCCTGCGGGGACGCGGAAGGGGCAGGCGGTGGGCTCGAAGGTAGGGGTATAGGCTGCCTCTGTCGGGACCGGCGTGGGCGTGGGCGTCGACGTTGGCGCCGGTGTTTGGGTGGGGGCAGGCGTGTCCGTCGGTGGGATCGGCGTGTCGGTGGCGATGAGAGCGCTGATGTTGGCGCAACTGAGGGAGGTCAGGAGCGTTGCTACAAGCACGACATACGCAAGTTTCTTTTTCACAGTCACCTCGGACGCTCTTTTGCGCGTTTCAGACCCCCCTCTAACTCCCCCCGCTCGCGGGGGTAGAACCAGCTCCCTTCCCCGCTCGCGGGGGGAGAACCAGCTCCCTTCCCCGCGAGCGGGGGTAGAACTAGCTCCCTCCCCCGCAAGGCGGGGGAGGGTTGGG
>CAZWPV010000259.1:0-4750 GCA_964635485.1 uncultured Anaerolineales bacterium | reverse complement strand
GCAGTCATTGACGGCATGGGCGGGGGGATCGGCGCGCAGATCGTCACCCAACTGCGGCAGGAGCTGCCACTGGAGGTGGAGATCCTGGCGCTGGGCGCCAATGCCGTCGCCACCCAAAAGATGATGCAGGCCCGCGCCAGCCGGGGGGCCAGCGGCGAGAACGCCATTCGCGTGTCCATCGGCGAGGCCGACATCATCCTGGCCCCCATCGGCGTCGTGGTGCCCAACTCGATGATGGGGGAGATCACCCCGGCTATCGCCGAGGCGGTCGCCAGCGCTCCAGGGCGCAAGCTGCTCTTGCCCATCAACCAGCCGCACTTTGAGATCATCGGCATCGAGTGGAAGGCGCTGACCAAGCAGATCAGCGCCGCCATCGAGATCATCCGCCAATCGTTGGACTGGTGATTACCTACGCACTAGGTTGGTAAGCACCCTGAGCTTGTCGAAGGGTGCGGCTTTGTAAAACTCGCATCCTTCGACGGGCTCAGGATGCTTGTCGCGCTTGCCAAACGTGACTATAGTTTGACATTCCCCCGGTTCGTGGTATATTTCCGCTGCCGACATGAAGTCGGCGCGAAAGCGTATCGTGAAGATCGCCACCCAACCGGCCTGAAGGCCCGGGGCGTGGCGTTTTTGTTTTCACCGGAGGTGAAAGATGTGTGAGGCCAAGGTCTATCTCGGCGACGACGGAGAAGAGCAGCAGATCATGCGGGATGTGGTGCTGGTGCAGCCGGAGGGCGACGCTTACCTGCTGGTCAACCTGCTGGGTGAACAGAAGCTGGTGCAGGGCCGCATCGAGAGAATAGACTTTTTGAAGCACACCGTCCATCTGAGTCAAGCGCAGGAACCACCGTCCTCAGGCCAAGATTAGCCGCAATGTTTATGACCTCCGAGGTCTGACATCGTAGACCCCGGAGGTCTGAGCCACACCGCCGAACAAAAGAGAATAGTCTGGAGAACCAGGGCCATGAAGGCCGTTCCCGGCTTGGAAGCCGGGCAGGTCTCGTGGCCTTTTTGATTTCTCCACTACCCTCCCGCAGGTTCGAAGATGATCGCAAAATAGACCAGATCAGACACGGGGTGCGCTTTTGGCCTAGAAATTGCGCCCGAACCTACGGGAGGGTGAGCAGTCAATCCCGTTGGCATATTGGGAAAGGAAATTCAAGATGACACTCGATATCGAAGGCGCCAAGAAATTCCACGGTCACACGTGCCCCGGTCTCGCCATCGGCATTCGCGCGGCCGAGATCGCACTGCGCGAGATCGGCCCCCATTCCGCCGACGAAGAGGTCGTGGCCGTCGTCGAGACCGACATGTGCGGCGTGGATGCGATCCAGTATCTCACCGGCTGCACGTTCGGCAAGGGCAACCTGATCCACCTGGATTACGGCAAGAACGCCTTCACCTTCATCCGCCGCTCCGACGGCAAGGCGCTGCGCATCGTGACCCGGCCCGACGCCCTCAGCCCGCCCAACCCGGAACACCAGGCCCTGTTCGAGCGCCTGCGCAGCGGCGAGGCGACGCCGGAGGAGCAGGCGCGCTTTGGCACGCTGCACGGCCAGCGCGCGCAGCAGGTGCTCAACGCGCCGGAAGAAGCGCTGTTCGAGGTGCGCGAGGTCGAGCCGGTCGTCCCGGTGCGGGCGCGCATTTTCACATCGCTGCTGTGCGACGCCTGCGGCGAGATGACGATGGAGACGCGCACGCGGCGCTTCCAGGGCCGCACGGTATGCATCCCATGCTTCCAAGCGCTCGAAAGACAGGCGTGATGCTACGGCAAGCGCCGCGGCACTTGCCGCGATTGGCCAGCTACCTCCTGACGCTGTGGATCGTGCTGACGGTGAATTTCCTGCTGCCGCGCCTGCTGCCCGGCGACCCGCTGGCGGCGCTGCTCGATCCGCAGAACTCGGATTACGTCTTTGACGCCGAGGTGCGCGCGGCGCTAGAATCCTACTATGGCCTGGATCGCCCCCTGCCGGTCCAGTACGCGCGCTACCTGGCCGGGGCCGTCAGCGGCGACTTGGGCCGCTCCATCCGCCTGAACCAGCCTGTGGGCAAGCTGATCCGCACGCACCTGCCGTGGACGCTGCTTCTCACGGGGACGGCGCTGGCGTTGGCCTCGCTGCTCGGCCTGCTGGGCGGCACCGAGGCGGCCTGGCGGCGCGGCACGTGGCGCGACCGCGTCCTGGTGACTGCGGGAGTCGTCGCCGGCAACGCGCCGGTCTATTTCGTAGGCATGATGCTCCTCATCCTCTTTGGCGCGCGGCTGGGCTGGCTGCCGCTGGCCGGTGGACGCACGCCCTTCGCCCACTACGACACGCTGCCGGCCGCCGTCGCCGACGTGGGCCGGCACCTGTTCCTGCCAGCCCTGACCCTGACGCTGGCGCTGGTGGGGAGCAAATTCCTCCTGGTGCGCAACAACGTGGTGAGCGTGCTGGGCGAGGACTTTATGCTCGTCGCCCGCGCCAAGGGGCTGCCGGACGGACGGCTCAAGTGGGCGCATGCCCTGCGCAACGCGCTCCTGCCCTTCGTGGCCCACCTGGCCGCCCACGCCGGGCAGGCCATCACCGGGGCGGTTTTCATCGAGACGCTGTTCAACTATCCCGGCATGGGACGGCTGATCTTTGAGGCGGTGGGGGCGCGCGATTACCCCGTCATCCAGGGCGTGTTCCTGGTCGTCTCGACGGTGGTGCTCACCGCCAATCTGCTGGCTGACGGGCTCAACGCCCGCCTGGCCCCCCGATTGAGGGAGGCGTGATGGGGCGACGCGGCCACTTGGGAAACGATCTCATCTTTGGACTGGCTGTGCTGGCCCTGTTTGCGGCGATCGCCCTGCTGGCGGGAGTCCTGGCCCCCTACGACCCGCATGCCTTCAGCGGGCAGTCATTGGAGCGGCCCAGCCCTGCCCATCCCCTGGGCACCAACGACGCCGGCCAGGATATCCTCAGCGAGCTGATCTACGGCGCACGCATCTCCCTGGCCGTGGCGGTGGGGGCGGCGGTGGGAACCGTGGCCCTGGGCGCGCTCGTCGGCGGGGTAGCAGGCACCGTCGGCGGGTGGCTCGACGACCTGCTGATGCGCCTGGTGGACGTGTTGATGACGCTGCCGCGCCTGCCGCTGCTGATCCTACTGAGCGCCTTCCTGGGCTCCGGCCTGGCCCGGACGACGGCCGTCATCGCGCTGCTCTTCTGGCCTGCCACCGCCCGCGTCGTGCGCGCCCAGGTGCAGAGCGTGCGCCGGCGCGGGTACGTCAGAATGGCGCGCAACTTTGGCGGCGGCCCCGGCTACGTGCTGCGCCGCCACATCCTGCCGCAGATCGGGCCGCTGCTCGTCTCCGGGCTGGTGACCGCCGCCGGGCGGGCCGTGGCGATGGAGGCCGGGCTGGCCTTCCTGGGCCTGGGCGACCCGACGGCCAAGAGCTGGGGGCTGATGATGCGCTTCGCGCTCAACCTGCCCGGCCTGCTGCTGACCGACCGCTGGCTGTGGTGGCTGCTGCCGCCAGGGCTGTGCGTCACCCTGCTGATCCTGGCTCTGACCTTCACCGGGATAGGGCTGGAAGAACACCTGCATCCGAGGTTGAGGCGATTGTGATGATAGAAGCGATAGTCAAGACGGAAACGAAGGCGAACCCGACCGTGCTCCTGCTCTCCGTGCGCGACCTGCGCGTCCACTTTCCGTCCGACGGACGGCAGGACGGGGCGGTTCGCGCCGTGGACTCGGTCTCGTTCGATCTGGCGGACGGTGAGGCCCTGGGCATCGTCGGGGAGACCGGCTCGGGCAAGACGAGCGTCGCGCGGGCGCTGCTGGGACTCCACCCGCCGGGCACGACGCAGGGCTCCATCCGCCTGGCGGGGCAGGAAATGGTCGGTCTGCCGGAGCAGGCGTGGCAGCCCATCCGCTGGCAGCGCGTCGCCCTGGCCGTGCAGTCGGCGGGCACGGCCTTTGACCCGGTCTACCGCGTCGGGGAGCAGATCGGCGAGCCGATGCGCGTCCACCTGGGTCTCCCGCCCGACGAGGCCCAAGGGCGGGTCGAGGCGTTGAGCCACCGCGTGGGGCTGAAACCTCGCCACCTGCGCGCCTATCCCCACCAGCTCAGCGGCGGCGAGAAGCAGCGCGCCATGCTGGCCATGGCGCTCAGCTGCGACCCCGACCTGCTGATCCTCGACGAGCCGACCAGCGGGCAGGACGTGCTCGCCCGCGCGCGGCTCGTGGCCCTGCTGCGCCGCGTGCGCCAGGAGAGCGGCGCGGGGCTGCTGCTCATCTCCCACGATCTGGCCGCCGTAGCCCGCCTGACCGAGCGCGTGGCCGTGCTCTACGCCGGCAAGCTGATCGAGGTTGGCCCAACGGCCGAGGTGCTGGAGCGCCCGCGCCATCCCTACACCTGGGGGCTACTCAACGCCTATCCCAACATGACCACGGCCCGCGACCTGCGGGGCATTCGCGGCGGCCTGCCGGATCCGACCAACCCGCCGTCGGGCTGCCGTTTCCACCCCCGCTGCACCCAGGCCGTCGAGCGCTGCCGGCGGGAGGAGCCGCCGCTACAGCGGGCAGGGGTGGGGGAAAGATGGATCGCCTGCCACCTGGGGGGCCTGCAGACGCTGCTGCGGGCCGACGGTCTGCGCAAGGTCTTTGCCATAAACGGAGGCACCCGTCCTGCATCAGAGGAAGAGCAGGTAGAGGCGGTGCACGAGGCCAGCCTGGAGGTGCTCGAGGGTGAGGTCGTGGCCCTGGTCGGCGAGACCGGCAGCGGCAA
>CAZWPV010000258.1:0-4765 GCA_964635485.1 uncultured Anaerolineales bacterium | reverse complement strand
CTGGAGGCGCGCATCCACGCGGTGGAGCACCGACTGTTCGTGGAGGCGCTGTACGCGCTCCTATGCGCCGGGGATTCTCCAAACTGACCCAACCGAGAAATCGTGTGAGAAGGGCGGGCGTATGCTCGTATATCTAACCCCAGCCGCGATCGGATACCTGACCCAGTTCATCATGGCGCTGACGATCATGGGCTACTTTGGGTATCGCTCCGTCGTCGCCTGGCGGCGCCATGAAAAGAGCGTGCACACACCCCTCTTGGCCACTTTTTTTGCCTCCGTCGCCGTGATCGTACTGCTGTTCTTTTTGGACGCAGCACTGCCGCCCTCTCCACGTCTCCACGCCGTGTACGCGGAAAACACGGCCGTCGGGCTGTTTCTGACCCTGCTGATCCAGTTCGCTTATCGCTTCCCCCGCCTGTATCCGCAGCGCAAGTGGGAGGCGCGCATCGCGCTGGTGCTGAGCCTCCTCTATACGCTCTGGGAGGCTGGATTTGCCGTGTATCGCGGGGAAGTGCTGCTCCAACGCGCCTACGTCATATACCGGCCCTTGGCCGCCGATTACGCCTTGGCGGCGGGCTTTCTGTGGGCACCGCTGGCATTCCTGCGCCAGACCATCGCTGCCTCGCGGCACGAGCGAGACCTGCCAGGCCCACTGGGTCTACGTCACCTGTGGCGGCCACAGGGACGGGCGGCGCGGGCAGTGCGGGCGTTCGCACTGGTCTTCCTGCTGCCGCTGGCCTTGAGCCTGGTCAACATCCTGCGGTCGGTGTACTCCATCTCTCCGGCGGTGTACCAGTCGAGCATGTCGGCGGGGATCTTGCTCACGCAGTTCACCTTCGCCACCGTATACCTCAACACCATCCCGGAGATAACGACTTTCCGGCTGCGCCTGGCGGGGATCACGCTGGTGACGGTGCTGGCCGTGTTCGGCGCGGTCGGCTGGGTGATGACGCCTCCCCACGCGGCCATCTGCCGTCCCGCGCTCGTGGACCAGCAGACGCTGCGCTTCACGCCCAACGTTGGCGGCGGCTACGACGTGACACAGGTGCCGTTCCGCTTCGACGCCGACCTGGGGGACAAGCTGGACCTAGAACGGTTGGGGACAAACCTGGAAGCTACTAAAGATGTCTCCTTCACGTTCCCGTTTTACGGGCAGACCAGCGAGACGATCTACGTCCTGAGCACCGGCGCGGTGGGCGTGGGCCATCCGATTCGCTATCCCAACATGGAGTACCATTACGCGACGACGCCGGCGATTTTCCCCCTTTTCATCGCCCTGAATTCGGAGGCCAGCGGCGGGGTGTTTGCCAAGAACGAAGGTGAGCACCTGACGGTTACCTGGTACCAGATGCCGGCATTCTACTACCCACAGGCGGCGTTTACGTTCCAACTGGTCCTGTACCGGGATGGTGTGTTCGACATCACCTACAACGGCCTGCCCGATCTACCGTACGGTTCCGACGCCAGCCCGTTCGTCAACGCCTGGATCGTGGGCGCATCGCCGGGCACACCGGGCCAACTGCCACGGCAGGTCAATTTCACCAACCTGCCGCTCCAGGGCAGCGCGCAAGGCATGATACAGGATCACTACCTGGCGTTTCGCCGCCACCTGCACCAGTTGCTCCTGCCCCTGGCGATTCTGATCGTGGTGAGCAGCCTGCTCGTCGTCGTGGGCTTCCCGATCGCGTTCTACGTCAACCTCGTCAGGCCGCTCAATGCGCTATTGGACGGGGTCAGGCGGGTCAACGCCGGCGACCTGGAAACCGAGATGCCGGTGCAGTACTATGACGAGATCGGCTTCCTGACCCGAGCGTTCAACGACATGGTGGCCCAATTGCGCGAGCTGGTCACGACGCTTGAGGCACGGGTCGCCCGGCGCACGCAACAATTGGCGCAGCAGAATATCGAGCTGGCTCAGGCAAGGGACACCGCCGAGGCCGCCAACCGCGCCAAGAGTGCCTTCCTGGCAAACATCAGCCACGAGCTGCGCACGCCGCTCAGCGCCATCCTGGGCTTTTCGGACCTGCTGGCGCGCGACCGAGGGCTGACCGCCGAACAGCGCGAGAGCTTGGGCATCATCAACCGCAGTGGCGAGCACTTGCTGGCGCTGATCAACGACGTGCTGGCGATAGCCAAGATCGAGGCCGGGCGGGTGATGCTGCAAGAAAATACTTTCGATCTGCACCAGTTGCTCGCCGACCTCGCCGAGATGTTCCGCGTGCGCGCGGCGAACAAGGGACTGATGCTAAAATATCACCTATCCTCTGATGTTCCGCGCTATGTCATCACCGACGAGGGCAAGCTGCGGCAAATCCTGATCAATCTGCTGGGGAATGCGGTCAAGTTCACGAATGAAGGCGGCATCGAGCTGCGGGTCAAGCAAATTGACGCAGCGGCGAATCGAGGAATGGACGAGCCGCCGGTTCGTCTGAATTTCGAGATACAGGACACCGGCATTGGCATCGCGCCGGCAATGCTGGAGACGATCTTTGAGCCTTTCGTGCAGATAGACGACGGCAAGACGTGGGCGGAGGGCTCGGGACTGGGGCTGGCGATCAGCCGTCAGTTCACGCGGCTGATGGGCGGCGACCTACGCGCGTCGAGCGAGGGGGTCCCCGGCAAGGGAACACTCCTTTCGCTCACCATACCGGTTGCACCGGCCCAAGAAGATGTGGCGGCCAATCTTGCGAAAGCAGCCAGACCTGCGGCAGTTGGGCTGGCACCCGGCCAGTTTGCCGCCGACGGGAACCCCTACCGCTTGCTGGTGGCCGACGATGCGCCCGAGACCTGCGACCTGCTGACCAGGATGCTGAGCCAGTTAGGCTTCGAGGTGCGCACAGTGGCCAACGGCCAGGAGGCCATCGACGTGTGGCAAACGTGGCGATCGCACCTGATCTGGATGGATATACGGATGCCGGTAATGGACGGCCACGAGGCTACACGGCGAATCAAGGCGACGCCCGAAGGCCGCGCGACGGTCATCGTCGCCCTGACAGCCAGTGCCTTTGAAGAAGAACGCCAACAGGTGCTCGCCGAAGGCTGCGACGATTTCGTGCGCAAGCCGTTCCGCCAGCACGAGATCGAGGACGTGCTAGTCAAACACCTGGGGGTGCGGTTCGTGTACGAGGCGCTGGAATCCGCCCTGCCGGCCGGCGATGCGCAGCGTCCGGCTTCCGAGCTAGAAGCCCTGCCTGCCGATTGGCTGGCGGAACTGCGTCGCGCCGTGATTGAGGCCGACGCGGACAAGCTCACCGCGCTGGCCGAACGTATCCGCGAGCAACGCCCGATGCTGGCGGCGGCGCTGCTGGAATGGACCAACGCCTTTGACTACGACGCGATCCTCGCCGCTATTGCCCAGCCTACACCAGAGGGCAATGAATGAGCCGCAATAAGGCAACTCAAGGCAATCTCTTGATCGTGGACGACACGCCCGCCAACCTACGGCTGCTCTCCAGGATGTTGACGGAGCACGGGTACAAGGTGCGTGCGGTGCGCAACGGCCCACACGCATTGCAGGCGGCACAGGCTGCGCAGCCCGACCTGATCCTGCTGGACATCGTGATGCCAGATATGGACGGCTACGAGGTCTGCCGGCGACTGAAAACCGAAGAGCGCACGCGCGATATCCCGATCCTGTTCATCAGCGCCTTGAGCGATGTGGAAGACAAGGTTAAGGCGCTCACCTATGGGGGAGTGGATTACATCACCAAGCCGTTTCAGCTCGAAGAGGTGCTGGCCCGCGTCCGAACCCACCTGGCGTTGCGCAACCTGACCCAGCAGTTGCAAGAGGCAAACGCCCAGCTAGCCTACCAGGTTCAAGAACTCCGTACGCGCAACGAGGAGCTGGATACCTTCGCCCACACCGTGGCACACGATATCAAAAGCCCACTGACCTCGATCGTCGGCTACGCCAATTTGCTGGTGGAGGAATTCGACAAGCTGGCCGAGCCGTTGCGCGCCGAGATCCTGCGGATGATCGAGTACAGCGCGAGCAAGATGTCGGGAATTGTGGATGAGCTGCTTCTGCTGGCCAGCGTGCGGAAGGTGGACGTGGCACTGCAGCCCATGGATATGGGCGACGCCGTAGACGAAGCCTGCAAGCACCTGGCAACACTGGTCAAAGAATTCCAAGCCGAGATCCACTTGCCGCCGGAATGGCCGCAAGTGCTGGGTCACGCATCGTGGATCGAAGAGGTCTGGGTCAACTATCTCAGCAACGGATGCAAGTATGGCGGGAAGCCGCCGCGGCTGGAGCTCGGCTGGGACAGGCAAACCGCCAGCTCGCACATCCGCTTCTGGGTGCGCGACAACGGCGAAGGCATACCACCTGAGGAACAGGAGCGCCTGTTCGCCCCCTTCACTCGGCTAGACCAGGTACAAGTCAAAGGGCATGGTCTAGGCTTGTCTATCGTGCGCCGGATCATGGAAAAGCTGGGCGGCCAGGTCGGCGTCGAAAGCGAGGTAGGAGCGGGAAGCCTCTTCTATTTCACGCTGCCGGCTGATGAATCACAGCAAACGTAAACTCAGTAAATCATAGAACGTCACCCTGAGCGAGCGCAGCGAGTCGAAGGGTCTCAGAGGCAAGATTTCTCGACCTCCTTCGGTCGCTCGAAATGACGGTTTTGTGGTATGTAGAGGCTGTCGCGAAATCGGAGCGCTGCCAACCTGTGATTTACTGAAACTGCGGAATGACCACACCCACCAACTCAATCCAAGCTCCGCCCCAGACTGCGCACGGCGACGGCAGCGACTAGAACCCCGATCA
>CAZWPV010000257.1:0-4768 GCA_964635485.1 uncultured Anaerolineales bacterium | reverse complement strand
GAAAAATACGACATTGGATGCATCGCTACGGGACGGCTCAGGCCGCCCCGTTTTCTTTGAATCTTCGGCACGACCTCTTCTACACACTACCTCCTTGATCAAGAGGCGAATTTCTCGATACTCAGCCCCGGCCAGCCGCGCACGGAGTGGACGATTCGAGGCGCGGGCAGGGTGGGGGAGCGGCGAGTGGCAGCAGACCTCAGCGGGAACTTGTCATCACGGCCCAGATATGCTATGCTTCAAACTGTGCATAAAGTTCCAAGTTTCGAGGAAGAAGAGCGCATCGTCGCCGAGCTCGAGTTGTTGGATATTGGCTACCTTTCGCGTGTCACGTCCGATGGGGCCGATAGCGTTCGCCCTCCCGATGCCTTGCTGGCCGACTTAGTGCGCCAACCCAGCGCGCGTGTTCGTTCGGCAGTGATCGCGGTATTGTTGGCGCATCCTGAATATGCGGCATCTGTCCCCGCTGCTATGGAACGGCTGGGGCCGGCGGAGAGATTGACCTTGCGGTTTTTCTACACGGCCGCTGTTCTATTGCAGCAAGAGCATGCGGAACAACTGCGGCGCTTTGGGATCGACCAGCGGCTGCCAGACCGGTTTTCCGCAGAGCTGGACCTGCCGGACGCTTCCTTGCCCCGTGAGCAGTTGCTGGCCCTGGGCCGGCAGCACCGGCAGCGGACGCAGGCGTGTGTCAATTGGGTCGGGACGTATGAGAGCGTGGTGCAGCGTCTGCTGCGCTCGTGGGAGTTGAGGCAATAGCATGGAGCCGATAACCGCGGCGAACTTGAGGCTATTTCTGCAACGTCTGGGCGAGCGCTATCAGGATCCTGCCGAGATATACTTGCTTGGCGGTGGCGCACTGTGTTTGCTTGGGAACCCCCGCGTTACGCTGGATGTGGATTACACTACGGACATGGCAGCAGAAGACACCGCCCGCCTTCAGGCTGTCCTGGCAGAGTTGGCCGCCGAGATGCAGCTGGACGTGGAAGATGTGCCTGTGGCCGAGTTTGTTCCACTGCCGCCGGGGGCCTGGGAGCGCCGGCGAGCCGTCGGGCGATTTGGCCAACTAGAGGTGTACATCTTCGATCCTTATACCATTGCGCTGAGCAAGATCGCACGAGGGTTCGAGGCCGATCTTGAGGATGTCTTGTTCATGCTTGGCGAGAACCTGGTCGAGTTCGCCGAGTTGGAGCGTCTGTTCGAGCAGGTCCTGCCCGGGTCAGCCGAGGCCGACATCATCCCCCAGGAGTTTCAGGACTACTTCGAGGAACTCCGGCGGCGCTTCGAAGGTCTCTAGGCCACCTGGAGCGCTGTTTTCCCCTGCGAGAGGAGAGGTATGCCGGTGGAAGGAAAAGAGCTTGTTGCGCAGTACAAGGCCGGGGAGCGGGATTTCACCCGTGCACATATCAGTTTTGCTGACCTCCGTAGCGCCGACCTGCGCCATGTCAACCTGAGTGGGGCAAGCCTCATCGATGCGGATCTGCGAGGGGCTAACCTATCGGAGGCCGATCTCAGTTGGGCCAGCTTCCTGGGCGCCAACCTGGCGGAGGCGAACTTGGCCGGCGCGACGATGAGCCAGGTGGTTCTGCACGGGGCCAGTTTGCGCCAAGCAAACTTGAGGGGTGCCGATATGGAGGGTGGTTTCCTGAGCGCTGTCGACCTGAGCGGCGCTGACCTGCGGGACGCCAACCTGCGTGAAGCCAACCTGGAGCGAGCTAGATTGAGTGATGCCGACTTGCGCAGGGCAGACTTGAGAGAAGCCTCTCTGAGAGGTTCCACCCTGGACGGTGCCAACCTGGAGGGGGCCAAGGTGACTGCCGAGCAACTGACTCAGGCGCGGTCGCTCAAGGGAGCAACCCTGCCCAAAGACTAGGCGGGATCATCGTGGTATCGTGGCCCTCGTGCGCAAGGGGGATCGGGAATACTCGGTCGCCCTGGTGGACTTGGAGTTCGTGGATCCAGAAACCACCAGCGCGGAGTGGGCGGATAACAAACATCCGTTGGAGGTGTACCAGTATTGGCTGGGACTGAGGTAGGGTACCAAGAGATTCGAAATGAGAAAACGTCGCCGAAAACCCCGTTCCACCCGGCCACCAGACCGGGACTCTAATTCCACGATCCTTTGGCTCCACGGCCTGGCGGCCATAGGTGACGAGCGGTGGAGCGAAGCTGTCGAGGCATTGCAGCGTTTTCTGGACATGGTCGACGAACCAAAAGATCGCCGGGTGGCATATCAGAACTTGGGCGTCTGCTACCTAGCGTTGGAACAGTACGACAAAGCCCTGGCTGCCCTGGACGAGGTCGAGCGATGTGCCCCTGACGACCCAGACACTCAGCACAGCCGGGGGGTGACCTATGCCTGTGCAGGCCGTATCCCGGAGGCCATCGCTGCCTTTGAGCTTTTTGTTCGTCGCTGGCCCAAGCAGGCCCGCCGGTTTGAAACCCGAAAGACCATCCGCCAGCTTCGCCGTGCCCAGCGTGGCAAAATCTCCGGCGGGGCTTACCTGGTAGACCATCTCCAGGAACAGGTCAGCCACAACGTGGATATGGGCGATTTTCACCTGGTAGAGCGCAAAGCCAGGCGCATGATAGCCGCCGAACCAAACCGCCCCGAGGGCCACTTTGCCCTGGGCGTTGCCTGCGTGGAACGAGGCCGTTACCCGGAGGCGTTGGAAGCCTTTCTGGCAGCTCACGCCCACGATCCCGGTTACGCGCCGACACTCTACAACATCGGTCACACCTACTTGCAACTGGACGAGCCGGAGCAAGCCATTGCCTGGCTAGAGCGCACCCTGCGCCGGGAGCCGGAGCATCTGCCTGCGTTGCACCAGTTGGGTGTAGCTTGCGAGCGGCTGGGCCGGCGGGATGAGGCGGTGGAGCAGTGGCGGCGCGCGTTGCGGATAGATACAGATCTCTACATGGTCCAACGACGCTTGCACGAGGTCGGCCAGGGGCCGGAGCCGACCGAGCCGCCTTTGCCCCCCAAGTTCCGGCAAATGAAGGCCCTGACTCCCGTCGTCAAGGCCCGTATGAAGCGATCCCAGGCTCACCGTAACGGCGGCCTGACGCTCACTTACGACGGTGAAGTGGGCTTTGTGCTAGAGGACACAGAGAACTCGCGCAATGCCACTGTCTACGCTGGCGGGCCTTTTCGGACGGGCCGCATCACAAACGAGGATGACCTGCTGGATATGCTCGGTATGTTCAAGATGGTGCTGCATATGGTCAATGAGGAGAACACGCGGGAGGTAGCGGTGCTGGCCTACTATACCGACCGGCCTGTCTTTAACTACCACGCTCGCTTTGAACGGGGTGAACAGGTCAAATTCGATGCCCATGGTCAATTTGTCGTCACTGAACCGCCGCGCTTCTTCAAGCTGTCTATAGATAGCGACCTTTCCACCCCCTACGGAGATCCGATGCAGGGGTTGCTGATTTACCTGAACCAGTCTCGAAGACCGGGCATTCTGGTCAGCACACTGGAGTTGGAGAGCCAATAAGACCAAGACTACGTCTCAGCTTTCTTCCGCCGCACGCGGTGCAAGGCGCGGAGAGGGGTAGGGCGCCCAAATCCCTTGACAGCGGCATCAATTTGGGATATACTATATTTACGATAAGGTATCTTATCGTAAACATAACAATGCAAAAAGAGAAAAGCTCTACCCACCCAGGAGATCAAAATGCCCACTGTTCAACAAATAGTTGACCACTTCCTCGACCCAAAGCGCAGTGATGCACCTCCGTGGTCGGACAACACGCGTCACGCCTATGCCACCGCGCTGTCCAAGTTCTTGTCCTTCTTGGCTGCTGAGAAGGGAATACGCCCCGACTCCCCCACCCTGCTCCTGGGTGCCGACCCCGATGTCCTGCTGGACTATGCCGACTGGCTGTTGAGAAAGGCCAGGCCCACGGACGGCAAGGGGTTCAGCGAGAATACCTACCAACTCTACTTGACGACAGCCCGGGTGTTTTACTTGCACCTCTTTGCCCAAGATCACCTTGGCCCTGTGACAGCTACGGCGCTCCAGCAAATGCTCGTCAAGTTCGACAAGAAGCGCAAGATTCCGTGGAAGCAAAAGACCGTCCGGCTCCGCCGCGAGACCAAGAGACACGGTCCTCCGCAGGAGTTGGTCGATCGTCTACTGCGCATCGTCGACGGCGAGGAGCCATCACCAGATATGCGCGAGAAGGACGAGGAGCGCTTCGAGCTGCGCCGACTGCGCAACGTCGCTCTCATCCACACCCTGCACGCCACCGGCGCGCGCATCAACGAGGCGCTGGGGCTCACGCCGGGGGATCTTCTCGACGACCGGATGGCCGTGATCCGCAAGGAGGTGTCCAAAGGGGACGCCGAGGACCGCGTCGTCAGATTCCACCGCCAGGCCTGGCGCGCACTCAAGGCGTATCTGCGCCACAGCGGGCACAGGGGCAGCGACTCGCCCATATTCCTGCGCCACGACCGTGGATCGGGTGACCAGGTTGTGCTGGCCGAATAATACATCCGTTCTAGTTTCAGCCGTGGCGGAGGTAGAATCCCTCGTTGCCGGTCGTGCAGGGAGCGGAGAATCAGTGGGGGCTGTTGCTCAAACGAGTGGATGTCACCATCGGCCAACGACTTGAGGCAGGTTGAGGCCACTGTTGGGGGCAACTGGCGCGCATCATCCATCCAGTTGCCAAAGAGAAAAACCGGAAACCGGCTTGCCGTTCTATCTATGAGAGTTGACGCTTGGGAAACCGAAGCCGCCCCTCAAGGCCCTGCTATCTGTCT
>CAZWPV010000256.1:1959-4770 GCA_964635485.1 uncultured Anaerolineales bacterium | reverse complement strand
TCTCCGTTGAGATACGTCATTTGCACCTCCTTGCCGTCTTTCACCGGGTAGCGCCGATGGGATCTGCCGGTGCCTCGAGGCTTGCCGCCAGCTTCTATCCACGCCTTGTGCTCCTCCACAGTGACGCCATGACGGATGGCAATGTTGTGAGACCGGCAGCGTCGCCCGAACTCGCGGATCTCTGCGTCGGTCCACGCTGGATGGATGTAGTACTCATGTCGCTCCTGGTGCCTCTTGTACGGAGAGTAACCATCGTGGATGCTGTTCAGGGGCCTGTACCTGCAGTGCTGGACCTGCACGCCGTACCAGAAGAGCAGTCGCCGCTTCGCCTCGACCTCCTGAAACGTGAGGTCGTAGTTGTAGAGCAAGAAAACCTTCAGGTCCTTGAGTGCGTAGCCTGCCAGATTCAGCAGGTGTATGGCTTCACGCACCGCCTTGAGTTCGGTCTTGCCGCGATCCCAAGCTATGCGAGGAGCGATGAATCGAGCTGCCTTCAGTTTTGCTGCCAGGTGCGGGCGCTCGAGCAGAGCGTATTTGTTAATGCCGCTCTGCGCTTCTGCATGCACGACCCTGCCGTTTGGTCGCAGCCGCGAGATTTGATCCAACACTTCTTCCACAGCCGGGTTATCGAGGAAAGCCGCATCATAGAAGGTCAACTTGTTGCTCCAGATATCCTCGCTGATGTGGTCGGTCCACTGCCACTTGGAAAGCCGGTGGTTCCCACACCACGGGCATCGATGTGGACATCCTTTTGACACCTGACAAACCATGAAGTCGATGCTCTTCTGTCCCAACAGGGAGTAGTCCGGTGCGCAGGCGTCAACCTCAGGCCAGTCTCCCACAAACACCTCGTCCGCGCCGATGAGCTTCGGGTGGCACGGGGACTGGCACGTGGAGCAGTCCTTCTCCTCGTTCTTGCGTCCGCACGACATCAGAGTAGCATAGACGCCACCGACGGTCACAGGTACCCTGGGAAACAGACCCTTGTAGAACACAATGGCCTGCTCCACGTAGGGAGCCCAGTAGGTGAATAGCGTTGACACCATGATGGGGTAGCGACACTAACTTGGACAAAACGGAAATAGCGATGAGGAGAAGCTAGTCGTTCTATCAGAACGATGCTAGACTGGCAGGCAAACTCTCAAGAGGAGTGTGCCATGCCAACCACCTTTCTCACACCAAAGGAACGTGAAGCGTATGATGCCGTCCCGGACAACATCTCATATCGGCAAGTCGTTCAGCATTTTACCATCACGCCAGACGATCTCGCTGTAACCAACTCGTGTCGACGCAAAGCGCACCGGTTTGGCTTTGCTCTCCAGATATGCTATCTCCGCTGGCTGGGTCGTTTTCCCGACGATGTAAAAGCGGCCCCTGCTACAATCCTAAAGTTTCTGTCAGAACAGATCACTCTCTCGCCAGAGCTGTTGCTCAAATACCCTGGGCAAACTCGCATCAGTCGCATTCATCGGAAACGGATTCGCCAACACCTGGGGTATCGTGAGTTTAGCTCCCTTCAGGAAGAAATCGCCGCATGGTTGTTGCCCCTGGCTCACGAACATGATTTTGCCCGCGGGCTGCTTGATGCGCTGATTGAGCATCTGCATCGGGAAAAGATTGTCCGACCGGGAATCTCCACCCTGGAACGTCTGGTCACCCAGGTACGTAACCAGGTCAAGGAGCAGATCCAGAATACCATCGAAGCGCAGTTGAGCGAAGCACAGCGGCAGGATCTCGACGCACTGCTGCACGTTTCCCCTGGGAGATCGGTCAGTTGGTTGCAGTGGCTCAAAACTCCCCCACCCAAGGCCGCGGCCAAGCACTTGATCGAGTGGTTGGAAAAGATCGAGGTCTGCCGTGCGTTGGGTGCCGACCAGTTGGATCTCGGCGGGCTGCACCCGAATCGACGAAAGCTGCTGGCCCAACGAGCTCGTCGGAGGTCGAGCGCGACCATCGCAGGTGCTAGCGCGCCAGAGAGGTATGCGTTGCTGGCTTGCTTCCTCCACGAGACGCTGTGCGACCTGACCGATCAGGCCATCGAGATGCATGCCCAGTTAGTCGGGAATGTCTTCCTGCGTGCCGAAGACAGGCGTGACAAGGAGTTTGCCAAGAAGGGGAAAAAGATCAACGAGAAAGTGTTGCTCTTGGAACGCATCGGCAGCATCATCCTGGATGAAAAGGTGACCGATGCCCAAGTGCGCCAGGCGATCTACCGGCACATATCCAAGGAACAGCTGGCCCAGGCCGTCGCCGAATGCGAGGCCCTGGCACAGCCATCGGACTTTAATGCGTTGGCCTACGCCGCCAAGAGTTTTCCCCACGTACGCCAGTTCACTCCACACTTTCTGTCTGTGATGCGCTTCTGCTCCGCCCAGGAATCCAATCCGTTGCTGAAAGCTGTAGAGTACATGCGCCAGTTCAACGCTGAAAGACGTAGGAAGATGGTCGATGCGCCCACCGACTTTATCCCCTGGCGCTGGAAGAAGCACGTGGTATCGCAGGGCCAGGTCGTCAATCGCGCGCTATACGAGTTTTGCCTATCCGAGTGCCTGGTCGAGAGTCTGAAGAATGGTCAGATCTGGGTGGAACACAGTCGAGAGCACACCAGTTTCAGGCGCGACTGGATCGGCGACGACGAATGGCCTGCGGCGCGAAAGATCTTTCTGGTCAAGCACCCGCAGCTTGTGGACGTCGAGCATTTTCTAACTCAGATGAAGCAGAAGTTGGATGAGCGTATGTTGAAAGTGGATCGAATGTGGCCCAAACTCGAAGACACAGTCGAGATCATCGATGGAGGGATCCACCTTTCCC
>CAZWPV010000256.1:0-1949 GCA_964635485.1 uncultured Anaerolineales bacterium | reverse complement strand
TGCGCGCCGACCGGGAAGTCGATTCCCCGATTGCCGAAGGGACCGCGACGGCGCGCGCTGCAATCCAGCGCCTGTTCCCGCGACGCACCCTACCGGAACTGCTCGTCGAGGTCCACGGCTGGACCGGTTTTGCCGACCACCTGACCAGCCTCAATCCGCAAGTGCGAGAGATCCCCAATCTGACGGCGCGCAAGCTCGCGGTCGCGATGGCGCTGGGGATGAACATCGGGCTGGAAAATATGGCCCATGCTGTGGCTGGGATGAGCTACAAGGAACTGGTCTGGGTGGCCGACTGGTATGTGCGTGAAGACACACTGCGCCAGGCGATCGTGGATCTGGTCAACTTTCTGACACGCCTCCCGCTATCCCGATGCTGGGGCGACGGGACGACCTCCAGCTCAGATGGCCAACTCTTTGGTGTGCAGGCGCGTACACTCTACGCCCGCGTCAATCCACACGCGCCGGAGAGGGGGGCCTCGATGAACGTCTACACACACGTCGCGGACAACCTGAGCCCCTTCTACTCGCAGTTGATCGAATCCACCTCGGGGGAAGCGCCCTACATTCTGGACGGCCTGCTGTATCACGAGACCGACCTGCGGCCACGGGAGCACTACTCCGACACAAGGGGGTACACCGATGCCTTGTTTGGCCTCTGCCACCTGCTGGAATTCCGCTTCGCGCCCCGCCTCCGGGATCTGAGCGAGCGGCGGCTGTTTCGTATGCGGCGCAACCTGGACGAATACCCCAACATCAAGTCTTTGTTCACGGCACCGATCAACACTCGAGCTGTCCGTGGGGGGTGGGATGACGCGTTGCGCCTGGCGGCATCCGTCGAGAGCGGCGTGATGCCAGCGTCGCGCGCCCTGCGAAAGCTGAGCACGCATCATCCAGAAAGTCAATTGTACAAGGCGCTCCGCGAGGTGGGCCGAATCGACAAGACCCTGTTCTTGCTCGACTTTATCGCCGATCCCGCCTTTCGCCGTCGTGCGCTCGTCATTGCCCTGGGAGGTATCTTGAAATCACGCTCCATTGAAGACCAGGTGAACCAGATCACGTGTCTACGGCTGCTGGCCACCGCGATCATAGTCTGGAACGCGGTGTATATGGAGCGGGCGGTTGAGGTGCTACGGCGAGCGAACTATGAGATCGACGATGCCCAACTCTCGCACATCTATCCGATGATGCTAGAGCACCTGAACCTGATCGGCGAGTACCGCTTCCCGGTTGATGGCCGTGCCTTGACCAAACTGGATGCTCTGCCTTTGCGGTCACTCGATGAGGCCCTCTCTCAATTGTCGTTCAAGCTGTAAAAAGACGCTGCGATCATAAGCTACTCTGCGCCAGAGGCACCTAGTACCTGAGGCAAGATACGCATCGATTCATCCAGCGGACTACGAACGGTGAGACCGCCGCGGTTGAGAACGTGTGTGTAGATCATGGTTGTTTTGAGATTCTTGTGGCCTAGCAACTCTTGGACTGTGCGAATATCATAGCCGCTCTCCAGCAAGTGCGTAGCGAAAGAATGACGGAAGACATGACAAGTGACGCGCCTTCGGATTCCCGCCGAGGTGGCTGCCGCTTTGATGGCTTTTTGTGGTCCACTTTGGTGCAAGTGGTGGCGGCGCACCTCACCTGTGCGTGGGTTGACCGAAAGCTGGCCGGAAGGGAAGATGTATTGCCAGAGCCATTCTTTCTTTGCATTGGGGTATTTCCGATCCAGCGCAAACGGCAGGCTGGCGAAGCCGACATCTTTTCGGACGTCCTCCTCGTACAGGTGTTTGGGATCGCGCTGAAGGTGCTCTTCCAGCAGGGGTACGACAGCCTCGGGGAGCATTGTGATACGGTCTTTCATCCCCTTTCCATCCCGTACGATGATTTGGCACCTGGACAAGTCGAGGTCCTTGACGCGCAGATGCAGGCATTCCATCAGTCTCAGCCCGCTGCCA
>CAZWPV010000255.1:1832-4773 GCA_964635485.1 uncultured Anaerolineales bacterium | reverse complement strand
CATCGTCTCCAGGCCCGGTACCAGCATCACCGCGCCCACGTTCAGCTCGACGATCTCCTCGCGCTGCTCGTGGTCGATGCAGTGCTTCTGGCATGCGTAGACGCACTGCAAGCACTCGGAGCAGACGCCGCAGGAGAGGCAGCGCTCCGCTTCAGCCCGCGCTTCCTCCTCGGTCAGGGCCGGGTAGACCTCGCGGAAGGTCTGGACCCGCTCGGCGGCGGGGAGCTTGGTCGCCTCGTGGCGCGGCGCGGCAGAAGCCCGGCCGGAGGCCACCGTGGCCTGCGCCTCCTCCGCCGTCAGCTCGGCCACTTCCCCCCCTTGCTCCCCCCCCGCTTCGCGGGAGGGGATGGGAGGGGGCTCGCCTCTCAAGTAGGCGTCGATGGAGCGGGCGGCCCTGCGGCCGGCGGCGATGGCGTCCACGACGAACGCGGTCCCCGTGACGGCGTCGCCGCCGGCGAAGAGGCCCGGTATCTCCGTCGCCAGCGTGGTTCGATCCACCGCGGCAAGCCGCCCGCGCACCTGGGCTTCATCGGGCAGACACGAGACGTCCGCCCGCTGGCCGATGGCAAAGATGACCGCATCGGTCTCGATGACCTGCTCCGTACCCGGTATCTCGTCGAAATCGGGACGCCCCTCCACAAAGCCCCGAAAGTCGATCTCGGCGCAGCGCAGGCCGGTGACGCGCCCGTCGCTGGCCGTGACCTCCTTGAAGGTGCGGGAGGGGAACACCTCGATGCCCTCCTCCAGCGCGTCTTGAATCTCCCACTCGTGGGCCGGCATCGTCTCGCGGCTCTCCAGGCACGTCATCCCCACCCAGGCCGCGCCGAGCCGCACCGTCGTCATCGCCGCATCTATGGCGACGTTGCCACTGCCCAGCACGAGCACGCGCTTTCCGCTTATCAGACCTCGGAGGTTTTCCGAAACCTCCGGGGTCTCGGCGAGCGCCACTTGGCGCAAAAAGTCGGTCGCCGTCGCGACCTCTGGCAGATCAACGCCGGGGATGGGCAGCCGTGCGCCCTGGTGGGCACCCACCGCGACGAACACGGCGTCGTAATCATCGCCCAGCAGGGCCTGGGCATCCTCAATTCTGTGGTTGCATTTCAGTTCCACGCCCAGCGCTAGGATGTCGTCGATCTCGCGCTGCACTACGTCGTGGGGCAGGCGGTAGGAGGGGATGCCCACGCGCATCATGCCGCCCGGCACCGGCAGCGCCTCGAACACCGTCACGGCGTGGCCACTCAGCGCCAAATCCTGCGCGCAGGTGAGCCCTGCAGGCCCGGCTCCAACCACCGCCACTTTTTTGCCGGATGGCTCTTGTGCAATTTGCAATTTGCAATTTGCAATTTGAGATTCATTCTCTGCGGCCCAGTCGGCTACAAATCGCTTGAGCCGCATGATGTTGACCGGATCGTCCACCTCGCCCCGCGAACACGCCTCCTCGCACGCGCGGTTGCACACCCGCCCGCAGACGGAGGGGAAGGGGTTATCTTCGCGGATGGTGCGGTAGGCGTCGGCGTAGCGTCCCTCGCGGATCAGGGCCACGTATCCCTGCGCCCGTTGGTGGATGGGGCAGGCGTCGCGGCAGGGGGCCCGGCCGCGCTTGTCGATCACGTAGGCGTTGGGGATGGCCTGCGGGTAGAGCTTGTAGGCCGCCCGCCGCTCGGAGAGTTCCTCGTTGAACTGGTCACGGCAGACGACGGGGCAGGCGTCGGCGCAGTCGCCACAGCCGGTGCACTCGTCGACGATCACGTAGCGCGGCTTCTGGCGCACGCGCGCGATGAAATTGCCCGCCTCGCCCTCGATGGAGTCCAGCTCGGCGTAGGTCATCACCTCGATGTTGAGGTGACGTCCGCACTCCACCAGCTTGGGCGAAAGGACGCACATGGCGCAGTCGTTGGTGGGAAAGGTCTTGTCGAGCTGGGCCATCACGCCGCCGATGGCGGGGCTTTTTTCGACCAGATAGACCTTGAAGCCGGTCTCGGCCAGGTCGAGGGAGGCCTGGATGCCGCCGATCCCACCGCCGACGACGAGCGCTGCGCCAACCTTGCCGTTGTCGTTCTTGGGGGATTGCGTCATTCTGTCCTCTCCATCACCTGCACGCACGCCTTCGTGGCGACGCACCGCCGAGGTTGCCGCTTTTTGCCAGAAGATGCCACTTTTGAATCTCCCCGGGATGAGCTTGTGCCGCCGGCCACATGCGTAATTATACCCACAAACCCGGCAAAGGGTAAGTGCCAAACGTCCTGGCGTCGGCGGTTATGATTGACAGGGGGTTTCGTTCATAGTATAGTCCGTGTCACACGCTTATCGGGGGTTGAGGCGGCGGAGTATGTCGAGTAAGACCAAGTTCACCGTCGCCGGGCTGCTCATCGTGGCGGCGGTAGTCTACCTGATCGTCAGCAGCACCGGCAGCACGGCTCACTTTTTCCTCACCATCGAGGAGCTCCGGGCGATGGGGGAGGAGGTCATCGGGCGCAACGTGACCGTCTCCGGCGCGGTGCTTGGCGATACCATCGTCTACGATTCGTCTGCCCCACGGGTGATGTTTACCATCGTCCAGGTGCCGGCCGATCCCAAGGAAGTGGAGCGGGCCGGCGGGCTGGCAACGGTGCTCCACGAGGCCGTGAACGACCCTGATGCCCCCCGTCTCAAAGTCGTGTACGAGGATGTGAACCCCGATCTTCTCAAGCACGAGGCGCAGGCCATCCTCCGCGGCCAGTTGGGGGAGGATGGGCGCTTCTACGCCGACGAAGTGCTTCTCAAGTGCCCCACGCGCTACGAGGAAGACGTTCCTGGTCAGGTCGGGGGCCCATGATGCTGGCCGAGGTAGGCTCGATTCTCGTGGGCTTGGCGCTGGCCTCGGTTCTCTTCGCGGCCTTTGCTGCCTTTTGGGGAGTCCGAAGGCACGACTCTCGCTGGGCGCAGAGCGTGCGCTGGGCGC
>CAZWPV010000255.1:0-1732 GCA_964635485.1 uncultured Anaerolineales bacterium | reverse complement strand
TTTTGGGGAGTCCGAAGGCACGACTCTCGCTGGGCGCAGAGCGTGCGCTGGGCGCGGAGTGGGCGCAACGGCGTCGTCGCCGCCACGCTCCTGCTGGGGCTGGCCCTGCTCGTGCTCCTTGCCGCTTTCCTCGATGACCAGTTCCAGGTCAAGTACGTCGCGCTGCACTCCAGTCGCGCGCTGCCGTTCTACTTGAAGGTCTCGGCCCTGTGGGCCGGGCAGGAGGGATCGCAGCTCCTGTGGGCCTTCCTCCAGGCGCTCTTCGCCGCTTTGGTGGTGAGACGCCCTTCAGAACGCACCCCGCTGGTATCCTGGGCCTCCGTCTTTCTTAACCTCATCACGGCTTTCTTCGTCGCAGTGACGCTTTTTCTCTCCAATCCGTTCGCGCTCTTGGAATCGGCCCCGCTCGACGGGCTGGGCCTGAACCCCCTGTTGCGCCATCCGGGAATGGTTTTTCATCCGCCGGTGCTGTACTTGGGGTACGTGGGGCTGGCGGTGCCCTTTGCCTTCGCACTTGCGGCGCTGGTCACGCGGCAGGTTGGGGATTGGCCAGCCGCTGCCCGGCGCTGGACGCTGGCGGCCTGGCTGTTTCTGGGCGTGGGTCTCATCCTGGGCGCTCGCTGGGCCTACGACGTGCTGGGTTGGGGCGGCTACTGGGGCTGGGACCCGGTGGAGAACGCCGGGCTGATGCCCTGGCTCACCGCGACCGCCCTTCTGCACGGCACGGTGATGCAGGATCAGCGCAGGACATTCCGCGCGTGGAACGTGCTGCTGGCCGTCCTTTCCTTCACCCTGGTCCTCTTTGGCACCTTTGCCACCCGCAGCGGGATGATCCAGTCGGTGCACGCCTTTGCCCGCTCGAATCTGGGGCTGTATTTTCTGGCGGCCATCGGCCTGACGCTGGGCGGCTCGTTGGCGTTGATGGTTATCCGCCGGGAGGTGCTGGCGGGTCCTCATTCCTCCAAGGGGCTGCTTTCCAGGGAGGGGATGTTTTTCTTGACGCTGGTGCTTTTTGTGACGATCACCGCCTCGGTGTGGGTCGGCAGCGTGCTCCCCACGCTGACGGAGGTCCTTGCCGGTCGGCGCTTCGTGGCTGGTCCCGAGTGGTTCGACCGGGTGGTGGGGCCGCAGCTCGGCGCGCTGGTGCTGCTGATGGGGGTGTGTCCCCTGCTGGGACGCACCGCCGCCGGTCTGAAGCGACTGCGAACCCGGGGATGGCCTACCCTGTTGGGCGCTGTGTTGCTGACGGCTGGCGCTGCTCTGGCGGGTTTCACGCAGCCGGTCTCCCTGGTGGGATTCGCCGTCATCGGCCTGGCGGGGACGACTACGGTGGCAGAATGTGCCCGGGATGCAGTCGAACGCTGCCGCCGGAGGGGGGAGTTTATCCTCGAGGCGCTGGGGAACCTTTTCGGGCGCAACCGCCGCCGGTACGGCGGGTACCTGGTTCACACCGGCGTGGTCCTGATGGCCCTGGGCGTCATCGGCACTCGCCTGTACCCATTCGAGACGGAGGTGGTGCTATCCCTGGCCGAACCGATCGCCGTGCAGGATTACGTCCTGGTTCTGGAGGACCTGCAGCAGGAGACCGCCGGGGATCACCTGAGCACACAGGCTGTGCACTCGGTCTACCGCGATAACGCTGATCTGGCGACGCTCCGGCCCCAGACGGATCAGTACGTGAGCTCGGATCAGGCGGTGGGGCTGCCTGCGCTGCGAACGGGCCTGCGGGAGG
>CAZWPV010000254.1:0-4804 GCA_964635485.1 uncultured Anaerolineales bacterium | reverse complement strand
CACTTGCTTTTCTCGGCTGAAGGTGCTAGACTATGCGTGTCGCTCGCAAAGCGAGCGACACGTTGGCGGTTTCGCGCTCCGCGCGAAACCGCAGCAGGTTGGTTGCTCAAAGAAGCCAACAAGAGGTTTGGGCACTAGAATAGGGGAGGCTGCTGGATGGCGGTGCAGGCGTTGTATCGAAAGTGGCGACCTAAAACGTTCGATGAGGTAGTGGGACAGGAGCACGTCGTGCGTACGCTGCGTAACGCGCTCACGTCGGGCCGCATCCATCACGCGTATCTCTTCGCCGGGCCACGCGGCACCGGCAAGACGACCACCGCGCGCCTGCTGGCCAAGGCGGTCAATTGCCTGGCTCCGGAGGCGCAACGCCCCTGCAACGAATGCACCATCTGCCAGGCGGTCAACGAGGGACGGCTGCTCGACTTGATCGAGATCGACGCGGCATCGAACACCGGCGTCGACGACGTGCGCGAGCTGCGGGAAAAGGTCGGTTTCCGGCCCAACGAGGCGCGCTATAAGGTGTACGTGATCGACGAGGTGCACATGCTCTCTAACGCCGCGTTCAACGCGCTGCTCAAGACGTTGGAGGAGCCGCCGCCACACGCCATCTTTGTGCTGGCGACGACCGAGTCGCACAAGATTCCGGCGACGGTGCTCTCACGGTGCCAGCGTTTCGACTTCCGCCGCATCCCCGTCAGCCAGATCGTCGAGCGCTTGGTCTGGATGACGGAGCAGGAGCACATCGAGGCTGACCGGGAGGCGCTGGCCCTGGTCGCCCGGCAAGCGACCGGCAGCATGCGCGATGCAGAGAGCCTGCTGGATCAGTTGGCCTCTTTCGAGGAAGGTGGCATTACGGCGGATGAGGTGCGGGCGGCATTGGGAACCGGGGCCGGCGAGGCGGTGATGCAGGTGGCCGGGGCATTGGCTGCGGGCGATGTGGCGCAGGGGTTGAGCGCCATAAACATCGCCATAGACGAAGGTGCCGATCCCCGCCAGTTCGCGCGCCAGATGGTGGAGCATCTGCGGGCGCTGCTTTTGCTGAAGCTAAAATCGGGTGTTGTCCTGGCTCACATTCCGGAGGATGTGCGCCCGCAGTTGGAGGCCCAGGCTGCTGATTTTTCGTCCCAAGCCCTGGCGCAGGCAGTGCGGCTCTTCAACCAGGCGGTGGTCGAGGCCAAGGGGGGCTGGCAGCCCCAGTTGCCGCTGGAGATGGCCTTCGTCGAGGCCGTGCTGCCGTCTGAGGCGGGGAGTCCTGCACCCGGCAAGCCGCAGCCGTCCCGACCTAGCACGCCACCCTCGCGCGCGCCGTCGAACTCCGCGCCTGCGTCTAGCGAGGCCCGAGGGGGCAATCCGGCCAGGACGGAGGGCGCTGTTCCCCCATTGTCCTCTGCACCGTCTCGGACGCCCGAGGCGATCCGAGAGCCAGGGCCGACGTACGATAGCCTCAAGCCCGGTGACGGGTCTGTGACGCCGGAGACGCTGTGCGGCCGCTGGTCAGACTTCCTAAATGCCCTCCGCCCGCGCAATCTGCCTTTGGAGGCGCTGATGCGCTCGTGCGAGCCGGTGGCTGTCGAAGGGGACGTGATTGTCCTTGGCTTTGCCCACGACTTTCACCGCAGCCGGGTGGAGGAGGAGCAGAACAAGCGGGACGTGGAGCAGGTTTTGAGCGAGCTTGTTGGACAGCGGTATCGTGTGCGGTGTGTGCTGGCGCAGCAGCGCGCGGGTGAATCGCCACCGGCCCAAACCGAGGCGAAGGCGACGCCGTCGGTGGATTTAGCCACGATTGATGATCCATTGGTGCGGGCGGCGGTGGAGGATCTGGGCGCAGTCGTGCGGCAGTAGGTTTGAGGAGGTTGTATTGACGAGAAAGATCAAGCGCAAGAGTGGTGGCTCGCGGAAGGGTGGGGGCGGAATGCTCCAACAACTCCAGAGCTTGCAGGAAGAGATGCTCAAGGCGCAGGATGAGGTGGCGGAGATGGTCGTCACTTCGACGGCCGGCGGCGGCGCGGTAACAGCCACCGTAACCGGCGAACGTCGGGTGCAGTCGATCGTCATCGAGCCGGAGGTGATCGACCCGGAGGACGTGGAGATGCTGCAGGATTTGATCGTCGCCGCGGTCAACGGCGGGCTGGAGCAGATCGACCAGGCAACGGCGGAAAAGATGGAGCCCCTCACCGGAGGGCTCGGTATCTCTGGATTGGGCTAGCTGCGAGGTAGCGATGCCGACGATACCAGCTTCGGTAAGCCGCCTCATCGAGGAGCTTTCGGAACTGCCGGGCATTGGCCGCAAGACGGCTGCCCGTCTCACATTTTTCCTGCTGCGCAACCAGACGGAGCTTGCGGAGCGGCTGGCCGACGCCCTCCGCGCGCTGAAGGAGCAGACGCGCTTTTGCTCCACTTGTTACAACATCACGGAGAGCGACCCCTGTCCCATCTGCACCGACGCCGGGCGCGACCGCTCCATCATCTGCGTGGTCGAGGAGCCGCTCGACGTGCTGGCGATTGAGCAGGTCGGGGTGTACAAGGGCGTGTACCACGTCCTGCACGGCGTGCTGGCTCCCTCGGAGGGGATGTTCGTCGAGAACCTGCGCATCAGCGAGCTGCTGAACCGTATCAGCACCGGGGGGGTGGCGGAGGTCATCCTGGCGACCAACCCCACCAGCGAAGGGGACTGGACAGCCTCGTACCTGTTGACGCGGCTGCGGCCTTTGGGCGTGCGTGTCACCCGCTTGGGGCGCGGGCTGCCGGTGGGCGGCGACCTGGAGTATGCCGACGTGGTGACGCTCACCCGCGCGCTGGAAGGGCGCGAGGATTTGTAATAAAGCCCTTTGGGTTTTGAAAAAACCAAAAGGGCTTCCTTTGCTTGACAACCAGAACATTTGTTCGTATAATAGTGGCAGGATGGACGCGTTAGAAAAGCTCAAGCTGCTGGGACCGGCCACCTGCTTCGAGCCTGCCGAAGAGGTGGGCAACACTGGCCGCGTACCATCTCGTTCGGAGGGCGACGATAGTGCCTTCATCCACAACGCGGTGATGCCCGGCGGGAAGCGCATCGCGCTGCTCAAGACGCTGCTCACCAGCGCCTGCGAGCGGGACTGTGCCTACTGCGCTTTCCGGCAGGGGCGCGATTTCCGCCGCGCCACATTTTCTCCCGATGAATTGGCCGCGCTCTTCATGCGGCTGCACAAGCAGGGCACCGCCGAGGGCATCTTTCTCAGTTCGGCTATCGCCGGCGGCGGGCCGCGCATCGAGGACCGCCTCATCGCTACGGCCGAGATCCTGCGCCGCCGCTACGAGTTTGGGGGCTACATCCACCTCAAGATCATGCCCGGCGCGGAGCGGGAGCAGGTGGTGGCGGCGATGCGCCTGGCCGACCGGGTATCCGTCAACCTGGAGGCGCCCAACGCCAAACGGCTGGCCCGCCTGGCACCGCACAAGGATTTCGACGACGAGCTGCTGCAGCGGCTACGCTGGATCGAGGAGATCCGCCGGGAGATGGTGGGCCGACGCCCCAGCTCCACCACCCAGTTCGTCGTGGGTGGCTCGGGCGAGAGCGACGTGGAGCTGCTGACCACGACCGAGTTTCTGAACCGGCAGGTGGGGATCGCGCGGGCCTACTTTATGGCGTTCACGCCCGTGCCCGACACGCCGCTGGAGGAGCATCCCCCCACGCCGCCCCTGCGCGAGCACCGGCTGTATCAGGCCTCCTTTCTCCTGCGCGACTATGGCTTCCTCACCGAGGAGCTGCCCTTCGACACCGGCGGTAACCTACCGTTGGAGAGCGATCCCAAGCTGGCCTGGGCGCAGCACAACTTGGCACATACGCCTGTGGAGGTGAACACCGCCGACCGGCGCGATCTGCTGCGCGTGCCCGGCATCGGGCCGGTGGGGGTTGACCGGCTGTTGCGGGAGCGGCGGCGTGGCCATCTGCGCGAGCTGACCGACCTGCGCAAGCTGGGCGTGGTCACTAAACGGGCAGTGCCCTTCATCCTCCTCGACGGCCACCGCCCGGCGTATCAGCTATCGCTGTGGCCGGTGTGAAAAAAGAGCGCAAAGGGCTCTAGGCCGCTTTGTGCTCTTCGCGTCTTGGGTTGATCGCTGTATCCGGCGCGCTACAGCTCCTCCGGCACATCCACGTCGCCGGCTTCTTCGTCGGCCGCCACCTCCTCCAGCGGCGGCATTTCTTCCAGGCTACGCAGGCCAAAGTGCTGCAGGAACTCGAAGGTGGTGCCGTAGAGGATGGGATGTCCCACGGTGGGTGCTCGCCCCACTTCGTCGATCAGGCCGTGGCTTACCAGGGTGCGCAGGACGCTGTCGGAGCCGACGCCCCGGATGGACTCGATCTCGGGCCGGGTGATCGGCTGGCGATAGGCGATGATGGCCAGCGTCTCCAGGGCGGCCCGCGAAAGGCGCGTGCGCACATCCAGGCCCAGAAAGCGCTCGATCGAGGGCGCAAGCGTCGGCGCGGTGATGAGCTGCACGCGGCTGCTCGCGCGTTGCAAACGCAGGCCGCGCGCGGCGTAGGTCACCTCCAGGTCGTCGAGCGCCCGCTCGACCTGCCCCGGCGTCACCTGCAATGCCTCCGCCAAACGTCCCACGGAGACCGGGGCGTCGGCGACAAAGAGCAGGGCCTCCACCGCCGCCTCCAGGCTGAGGATGGGCTGTGTCGCGCCGTCTTTTTCGCTATCGTTGCTTGTGCTATAATCCAAGAGAGTTCCACCTCGCGTCAAATATCAAATAGCAAATCGCGGCATGGTTCAGAAACCTGGAGAGTTAGATTGACACTTTTGCCACAGCACCTCGC
>CAZWPV010000253.1:0-4834 GCA_964635485.1 uncultured Anaerolineales bacterium | reverse complement strand
TTCAATCTGATGGACCGCCAGACGCAGCACGAAATCCAGTGCCTCGTGCTGCTCCCAACGAACCACATACCCGTTGAGATCAAGGAAAACCAAGGTGGAAAGAACCGCCGTGCGCTTGTTGCCATCGACAAACGCGTGGTTCAGAACAAGCGAGTGAAGCAAGGCCGCTGCTTTGCTGGCCAAGTCTGGGTAAGCATCGGCGCCGAACACGCTAGCCTGCAGTCGGGCGATGGCCGATTCCAAGAGTCCTCGATCTCGTAGCGCATGCCTCCCGCCCATTACTTCGGCATTGATTTCTAGCACTTCCTCGACGGTGAGATAGCGCATGGCTAGTGTTTGGCTAATTCAGCGATCAACTGAGCATTCTCCTGCAAGGCACGCTCCAAGGAATCGCGGAACTCTTTGTGTGATGCTTTGCGCTGGACATACTCGTAGATAGCCTCGCGTATGACGTCAGTCATTGCGCGGTCTTCTACGTAGGCCAGGGTGCGCAGTCGCTCGTTTTCTGTTTCATCCAGCCGGAGGGTCATTGCTTTCATCGAACTGTCTCCTTGTGGTATCTTGGTATCAAGATACCACAAAAGGCTTTGAGTGTCAAGGCATGAAGTGATCGGTCCGGTGCGAGACGCGGTTGCAACTCGACCACCCAGGCATTCCTGGACGCGGTTGATCCCGAGCTGGTCGTCATCAGCGTGGGGCCGATAACGACTTCGGCCACCCGTGCGACGAGGTGTTGGAGCGGTTGGACGGTCTGCTGGCCTATCGCACCGATGAGCAGGGCGCGGTGGAGACCGTCAGCGGTGGGGCGCGGGGTTGGGTAAAGGTGCAACGTTGAGACGGCTGAAACTGGCTAAAAATCGTGGGGAGGGTGGTTTCGGGGAGCGCGGGTTCACCGATTGCCGGAGACGTTGCGACGCAGGTTGCATAGTTCCCGCGATATGCTAATATTGAGGCAGGATCGCCTCATCCTGCATGGAAGGAACTCGAGCATGCGCAAGTACAAGCACGACCAGCCAACCGTCGGGGTACTCGCAGGCTGGCACCTGTACAGGGAAACGGGGGCCCTCGATACTTTCCTCGGACCGGTATATCGTGGCATTAGGTCCGCGGCGCAAGAGCAGGGCTGCAATCCGCGACCGGAACGTCGCGTTCAGGCGTTCAATGTAGGCGGCGTTGATCACCCCAACGCCTTGGGTCGTCCGCAGCAGAGCCTTGATCTGGGCTTCTGCTCCCTGCACAATACGTCGTGTTACTCCCACCACTCGTCCGTGGGCATATTGCTTGACCACTTGAGCAATGATGATACCATCCCACGCTCTCAGACGAGGACGTCCGGTTTGCCCAGGAATGGGTTCCCGGAAGGTCTTGCGAATGGCATCGATGTACGCCCGACAGCCATCCACGCAGAACAGCAGCGAACGACACAACGCGCAGCGACGCACTCGCTGCATCAATGCACGCATCAGGTGCCTGTCACGACTCTGACTGACCACACCACCCAACCACAACCGGGTCTGCACCTGGATCGCCATCGCCATCCACACGATCAAGCCTTGCATCTTCACCCGGATTTCATCGGCTTGGACCTGCCCCAAGTCACGTGGTTGTTCTACCAAGTGCTCGTGTACCTCTTGGCAATGCTTGCCCGACCGGCTTTGCCAACTCAGCACCGTCCGTTCATCCAGGCCGAATGCCATGACGATGGCCTGCACTGGACAACCATACGCCAGCAAGGTCACCACGGTGACTACGACATTCTTGCTTGTCCGCAATCGATAGAAGACCGTATTAGGGCAAAATACTGTCTGTGGGTCCAAAGGCACTCGCCTGGTCTGGTTTCTTGGCAAAACCAGATTGTGCCTGAGGACCCCGTTTTGTCAAATTGCATCCCCACCACGGTTTAGTGGGGTTTTACCGCTCAAGAAGACCTATCTCTGGGCGAATCACAGTTCTGACGAGATGTAGTGCTACTTTCAAGAACGAGGAGGAACGAAATGCAAAAACAACGTTTCGATCACCAGTGGCGTTTCCATCTGGGGGATATTCCAGAAGGGCGCTGGCGAGAACCGGATGACTCGACCTGGCGGCTGCTGGATCTGCCGCACGATTGGAGCATCGAGCTGGAGCGCGATCCGGATAACCCCAGCAGCGACGCCGGCGGCTACTTTCCGATGGGCCTCGGCTGGTATCACAAGCGGTTCACCGCCCCGGAAGAGTGGCGCGGGAAGAAGGTGTTCATCGAGTTCGAAGGCGTGTACATGAACGCCGAGGTCTGGCTAAACGGGCACTTTCTCGGCCGGCACCCCTACGGCTACACCAGTTTTCACTACGATCTCACGCCCTACCTCGACTTTGGCTCCGAGAATCTGCTAAAAGTCATGGTGGACAACGACTGCCAACTCAACAGCCGCTGGTATTCCGGTTCGGGCATCTACCGCCACGTGTGGCTGATGGTCGCCGACCCGGTGCACGTCGGTCACTGGGGCGTCTACGTGACCACGCCCGAAGTCGCGCCGGAGATGGCCGTGGTACACGTGCGTACCACGGTCGAGAACGAGTCGCAGGCGGCGAGCGAGGCTACCGTGCGCTCGCGCATCGTTGCCCCGGATGGCGCGCTTGTCGGGGAGGCCGAGTCGCAAGCGACGATCGACGCCGGAGGTCGGCGCGAAACCTCCCAGGACGTGCAGGTTGCCAGCCCCCAACTCTGGTCGCCGGACACACCGCACCTGTACCGGCTGGAAACGGAGGTGAGCGTCGGCGACGAGGTCGTAGACACGGCCACGACGGCGTTCGGCATCCGCAGCCTGCATTTCGACGCCGAAACAGGCTTCCTGCTCAACGGGCAGCCGCTCAAGCTCAAGGGCGGCTGCGTGCATCACGATAACGGCGTGTTGGGCGCGGCGTCGTATGACCGGGCCGAGGAGCGCAAGGTCGAACTGCACAAGGCCAGCGGCTTTAACGCCATCCGCTGCGCCCACAACCCGTCCGCACCGGCCTTCCTGAACGCCTGCGACCGGTTGGGGATGCTCGTCATGGACGAGGCCTTTGACTGCTGGCGCGATGGAAAGAATCCTTACGACTACCATGTAAGTTTCGACGATTGGTGGCAGCGCGACCTCGACAGCATGCTCTACCGCGACCGCAACCACCCCAGCATCATCATGTGGAGCATCGGCAATGAACTGGTCGAACGCGGATGGCCCGAGGGCGCCCAGCTCGCGCGCCGGTTGGCCGAGCACGTGCGCGCAGTGGACCCGACGCGGCCCGTCACGGCGGCGATCAACGGCTTCGGCTTTCCGGCGCAAGACGAGTCGGCGTGGCCGCGAACGGATGGTGTCTTTGCAGCGCTGGACGTGGATGGGTATAACTACCGGTGGAAAAAGTACCGCCCGGATCACGAGCGACATCCGGCGCGTATGATGATTGGCACAGAGTCCATGCCGGGAGAAGCATTCGACAACTGGATGAGCGTGTTGGAACTCGACTGTGTGCTCGGCGATTTCGTCTGGACCTCCCTCGACTACCTGGGCGAAGCTGGGATCGGACGGGTGCGCACCGAGGGCGATACGGCATTCCTCGGCGGCTATCCCTGGCACCAGGCCAACTGCGGCGATCTCGACCTGTGCGGCTTTAAACGGCCTCAATCGTACTACCGCGACGTGCTCTGGCAGAGCGGCGACAGGCTCTATATCGCGGTGCACTTGCCTGCCCCGGAGGGCAAGACGCCGATCACCACCTATTGGGGCTGGCCGGACGTGTGGCCGAACTGGACGTGGCCGGGCCGTGAGGGGCAGCCGTTCAAGGTGGACGTCTATTCGGCCTGTGAGAGAGTTGAACTCTTCCTGAACGACAAGTCGCTGGGCGTCAAGCCGACGACGCGCCAAGAGAGATTCATCGCAACTTTCGATGTACCCTATGAGCCTGGAGTGTTGAAAGCAGTCGGGTACACGGGCGAGCAGCCAGCCGCCGAGTGCCAGGTCAAGACCGTCGGCGCGCCGGCCCAGATTCGGCTGACGCCCGACCGCTCTAGCATCACAGCCGAACGGGGCGATCTGTGCTACATCACAGCCGAGATCGTGGATCAGGAAGGGCTAGTGCATCCGAACGCCGACCACGAGCTCTTTTTCACCGTCAAAGGAGCGGGCGAGATCGCCGCCGTGGGTAGCGGCAACCCGGTCAGTACCGAACGCTATCGAGGCAACCAGCGCAGAGCGCATCGCGGGCGCTGCCTTGTGGTGGTGAAGTCGCGCGGCGAGCCGGGCGAGATCCGCCTGCGCGCTCAGGCCGATGGCCTCAATGGGGCAGAGATCCTCATCGGGATGGAGGTGATCAGCGACGAGATGCAGGTGCGGGTGGAGATGGAGAGGTGATGGATGTCTGCTCTATGCGAACCGGCGAACGGTGATTGTGAATCGCTGCGGAGAAAACCGCCTTGAGCTCAACCAGCCCGGTGTTTGTGCTTTCCATTGTTCACATCTCTCCTTGATCTACAGCGCCCTGCGCCTTGCCCAACCCAGAAAGCGCATCCTCGGCGATGAGCCAGCCGCTGCCGGGGAACAGCCGCGCCACCTGGGGCGCAAACAGCGGCGAAGCGGTCAACACCTGCGGCGCGTCGTCGGCGATGACCTGGCCCCGGCTGAGAATCACCACGCGGTCGGCGGCCTGGGCCACCAACTCGACGTCGTGGGTCACCAACAGCACGCTCACCCCCTCCGCCTGCCACTCCCGCAGCAGGGCGACGAGCTGCCGCTTGAGCCAATAGTCCAGGCCCCGCGTGGGCTCGTCGAGGAGCAGCAGTCCGGGCCGGGTGACGGTCACTGCGCCCAGGGCCACG
>CAZWPV010000252.1:0-4841 GCA_964635485.1 uncultured Anaerolineales bacterium | reverse complement strand
TCGGCCTTGACGTCGGCGATGGCACGCAACTGATCCTCGGTCTCGTAATAGGGAAAGGCAGCTTCCAGTTCCGCCTGCCACTCCATATCCGGACCGAAGGCGTGTCCCTCGGCCAACTCGCGGGCGGCGTAGAGATCGAGCAGCTCGCGAGCCACATCCTCGGCGGCTTTCCTGGCCCGCTCCTTGACCGCATGCCACTCCACCCTACCCAACCGGTTGAGACGCGGCGGGCGGTCGTCGGCGCCGATGTAGCGGCTGAGGCGATCCGCCTGGTGAATCGGAACATAGAGACGATCCCCCTCGCCGTACTCCACCAACAGATACTCGCGCTCCACCCCTTCCAACGCCCGGATGACCAGGCCGCGAAAGACGCCGATGCCGTGCTCGACGTGGACGACGAAATCGCCAGGCGTGAGATCGGCAAAGTAGGTCTCCGGGGCGACCTTGCGGCGGCGGACGGCCCGCCGGGGCTCCGGGCGACGCCAGCCGAATATCTCTGCATCGGTCACGAGATGCAGGGACGCAAAAGGCCGCCCCAGGTCGATGCCGCGCATCACCCAGCCCGCATCGAGCGAGCCGTGAACAAAGGTCAAACTTGCCTCCGTCGGCTGGCCCAGATCGCGAACCGGCAGCCCGTCGTCGTAGCCATACTCTGCGCCCCACAACTCGGCCAATCGCTGCGCCTGCTGACTGACGACGACTACCTGCCCACCCTCAGATCGTGCGGTGTAGATGTGGGCCAGCAGCGGCTTGAGCTCGCCGCCAAAGTGCGCGCCGGGGACGAAGCAATCGGCCAGGCGCGGACTCGTTTCCTCATCCCCGTAGCCCAACGGGAGGATGAGCCGGTCGGCCAGTTGCTCCGACCACTCGTCCCAGGTGATGTAGGGCAGCGGGTACTCGGGCGGCAGCATCCCGGCCTCCTCGGCAGCATCCCACAGATCGACGGCCTCTTCCTCCAGGCTGGCCCAAACAGTGGCCAACTCCCGGGGATCGTCTACGGCGATCAGCGCTTCGGGAGGGAGATAGTCCAACAGCGTAGCCAAGTGCGTGTAGAAGTAGGGCAGATAGAACTCGATGCCGGGGAACGGCATGGCCGAAGACAGGCCCTCGTGGTGAGCCTCCAACTCGGCACGAACGTCGGCCGGCTGATGGGCAGCCAACTGCTCGGCCACGCGCTCGGTGACGCGCGGGCCGTGGCGGGGCAGCGCTTCTCGGGCCGGGGTGACGACGATGCCTTCCACCCGTTCCTGTGAGCGCTGGGTTGCCGGGTCGAAGCGACGCAGCGAGTCGATCTGGCTGCCGAAGAGTTCGATGCGCACAGGCAACAGATCAGCAGGCGGAAAGATGTCGAGGATGCCGCCCCGGTGGCTGAACTGTCCGGGCGCTTCGACGACGCTGACCGGCTCGTAGCCCATTCCGGCACAGAGGCTCAACGTCCGTTCCAGATCAAGCATCTGGCCCACGCGGAACTCGCGTACGGAGGCGCGATACTGGCGCAGTGGCAGCGTGGGCTGCATCAGCGCGCGGGCGGAGGCAACGATGAGCCCCCCCTCTGTCCCCCCCAAGAGGGGGGGAGGAGAAGAGCTTACACCCCCCGAGGTGGGAGGAGAAGAGCTTGCGTCCTCCAGCGGCGGGCGAGAAGAGGCGGCTTGCGCGTATAGCGAGGAAAGGACGCGCAGGCGGCCGGAGATCACCTCGTCGGTCCAGGGAGCGCGCTCGTAGAAAAGCGTCAAAGGCTCGGGAAACTGCAGGATGCGCCCTGTTGCCGCATACCAATCGCGCAGGGACTGGGCCAGCCCCTTGGCCCGCTCCACCGAACCGGCAACGACCAGCATCGGGCGCTTCAAATCGCGAGCGAGCGCAGCCAGGAGCGCGGGCTTGGCGGCACGCAATAGCCCCAGGGGGGGCAACGCTGCGCCGCTCGCTAGCTTCTCCCGCAGACGCCGGTAAGCTTCGAGCGACTCAAACGCTGTCAAAAGTCCCGAGACGTTCATTTTTCCCACATGCCTATAGGCAATCAGGTCCCGAATTGTGACGGCTCATCGCCATCACGACCCCTTCGACCAGCCACATCTCGATAGCAGCCACTGCCCGCTCCAACGCCTTCTCAATCAGCGGCATCTCGTCCGCCGAGAAATCCTGCAGCACATAGGCCGCCGCATCCATCTGCCCCGGCGGGCGGCCAATGCCGATACGCAGCCGGGCAAAGTCGGAGGAACCCAACTGCTCGATGATCGAGTGCATCCCCTTGTGACCGCCGCTGCCGCCCTCAGGTCGTACGCGCAGCGTACCCGGCGGCAGATCGAGATCATCGTAGACCACCAACAATCGCGCCGGCGGCACTTGGTAAAACTGCGCCAGTGGCACGACGGCCTGCCCGCTGTCGTTCATGAACGTCTGCGGCTGAGCCAGGACGACACGAAGCCCACGAATTGCGCCCAGGGCGACGTGCGCCCGCTTCTGCCGCTTGTCAAAGGTCAAGCTGTGAGCTGCAGCCAGCCGTTCAAGGCACATGAAACCGACGTTGTGCCGATTCGCGGCATATTTGGGTCCGGGGTTGCCCAGCCCGACGATGAGGTAAAACTCTGCGTCCATATCCCCTCACACAACACGCAACACGCAGAACCGGCACGTGTTGCGCATTGCATGCGACATCATCCGCTGGATCGAAAGCGCGCTACTTGCCAGGCGGCCCTGGCCCGCGCAGATACCAACGTATGCTCGCCTTGGCCATTATGTAGAGCCCCCACAGCAGAAACAGCATCACCGTGATCAGCCCACCGGTGCAAAAAGCATCCTGCAAAACCGAGGTGTCCAACTCCAGGCCGAGCCCCTCCGCCGTGGGGGTGGGCGTGAAGGTGCCCTCCTCTGCACCGGCCCCAGCCTCAAGAGTGAGAGGCGGTGTCGAAGTAGGCGGCTGCACGACAGAGGCCAACGTAGGCGTCGGGCCAGCCGGGATGGTAGCCGCTGGTTCACTTTCAGAAGTGGGCTCGGGCGAGGGCACGAAACTAGTGTTGTCCACGACGATGTGCTCGACAAAGTGGACGTGAGGATTATCGGCGTCATTCAGGCCCCAAACCGCCAAAGCCAACACGTACGGGCCGTCGGGAACGGTGGTAGTATCCCACGTGCACAGCACGCCATTCTCGACGGGGTTCGGAACCAGCATGACGATGTCCACCCACGCCGAATCGGCGACGACGTTTGACCCTGGCGCATAGCGCACCTGGTAAGAATCAAAGTTAGCGTGCGTGGCAATGCCCTTGATCTCTACAATGCCGCCAACGGTCATACCCGCCTCAGGATACGTGATAACCGATCGCCATTGGCGTAAAGGCGCCGCCCAACTCGGCAAGACCACACCGAGCAGGATCACCGCCAGGGCTATCCCCGCAGCCAGAACGCGCTTGAACATAAGCTTTCCTCACTTGACCTATAATTGTAGCATCTCAATAATCCAGTGGGCGGGGATGTGAGGGCAGCTGCGCCGCCCTCCCCCCATTTCCCCCTACTTATTGAGAAGATACCTGGAATTGGACAGATGAAGAGTGTAACATAAAAGAGCCAGAATGACAAGAGACAGAGACGATAAGCAAGATGCGAGACCAGTCAGTGGCCTTTTGTCGACTGCCAACAGCTACTTTGGTTGACCAGCCGCCGTTATCTGTTATACTGGTCTCACATGGTCAGAAATCAGCGTAACCGGGAGGACGCAGTGGTGTTTATATGTGCGAGACACCGCTGCTCTCCTCGATAGGGCCTAACCTGTTAGGTAAAGAGGAACGGGATGTCGGAAGAGAGCGATTCGGTGCTCATCGCTCGGGCAAAGGAGGATCCAGAAGCGTTCAGCCTCCTGTACGAGCGGTACATCAAAAACATATATAGCTACATCTACTATCGCACCGGCAACCACCACGACGCAGAGGATTTGGTATCGCGCACGTTTTATCGGGCGCTGAAGCACTTCTCGCGCTACGAGGATCGGGGAGCGCCGTTCTCGGCCTACCTGTATCGCATCGCTCACAACATGGTGGCAAACTGGCACCGTGACCGCAGCCGACGACAGGTCGTTCCTCTAAACGAGATGATGCTCTCATCGCTCAAGCGGGAGCAGCCAGCGTCTGTGGCCGAGGAGAAGGACGAACAAGACACGTTGCTCGAGGCGGTCCGCCGCTTGCCTCCGGAGCGCCAGCAGTTGCTCGTCCACAAATTCGTCGATCAAATGAGCAACGCCGAGATCGCACGGACTATGGGACGGACAGAGGGAGCAATCAAGTCACTCTACCACAGAACACTGGTGGCGCTGCGCCAAGATCTGCTCGGCAAAGCAAATGGACTAGACGCAGCATAAAAGGGACGAGCGATGAACGAAAAACGCGCAGACAACTTACTATTGGCCCACGCCGAGGCACTGCTTGGACACCCAGAGGCCATGCTGGAGGCTGGCGTAACAGACGAAGAACAGCACGAACTGACACCCCTGTTCACACTGGCCGAGCAGCTACGCCGGTGCATGCCGCCCGTGCAACCATCGGCGGCCTTTGTGCACAGCCTGGGCAAGGAGCTGGCCCACAGCGCCAAGCACCAAGTGGCCATGGCGAAACGCATGCGGCGAGGCGTGTTGATCGGCGCCGCCACCGTCGGATCGCTGGTGTCCATTGCGTCAGTCGTGGGAGCAGCCGTATACCTGATATCGCGCTTACGCGCACGATCACACGCCCAAGTCCAATAAACACGTAAATGCAGCCCCGGTTTTGACCGGGGCTTTTTCCTTGCAAGAACCCCGACCTGTGGTCGGGGTTCTTCACTTCTCCCGGCGCTCTGCTCAGGAGAACTCACCC
>CAZWPV010000251.1:0-4884 GCA_964635485.1 uncultured Anaerolineales bacterium | reverse complement strand
CCCGGTCGGCCAACCCGACGCTCTCCAGCAGCCGCTCCGACCGGCGATGCCGCTCGCGGCGGGCCAAGCCCATCAGCGCCATCGGCACCTCGATGTTCTCCCGCGCCGTAAAGTTGGCCAGCAGGTTATAGTTCTGGAAGACAAAGCCCATCTTGGTCAGCCGCAACTCCGAGAGCCGGTCCTCCGAAAGGGCGACCACGTTCTCGCCATCAACGATCACGTGGCCACGACTGGGCTCCTCCAGCCCGCCGACGATGTTCAGCAGCGTCGTCTTGCCGGAGCCGCTCGGCCCCATCAGGCAGACTATCTCGCCGCGCACCACGTCCAGCGAGACGCCGCGCAGCGCCTGCACCGCCTCCTTGCCCATCAGGAAGGACTTGTGGACGTTGTCCACTCGAATCAGGGGCACGTTCTCTGATGCTTGCATTTGTTCAGCCATCGCACCTCACTTTGCGAATCAATCGCACCGTCACAACTGAGGATACCAACAGACTGTCATCTCCGCGTCGCCATTTTGTCGCAGCCACCGACGGCGGTGCGTCCCGATAACACTTCAACGCATCCAAGGAAAGCTTTATTCGGCTACCCTCCGGGGACCGACCACCCACTATTCTAGCAGAAGCGGCACAGGCCGTCACCTGCGAAAACCGACAGGAGAGACCTGTACATATCGACAGGTTCTCGCAACGATCGTCACGACCGCTGTACAGGCTGCCGGCCTTTACACACGCTCCCCGCGACCACCTGCCGCATTTGCTTGAACAACTCCCACACTAATACCGAGTTTGTCAAAAGGCCGGAGACAAATGAGGGCACCAGGGTTGCCAGAACAGGCTCAACGGTGCTACGGGCCAGATAGGTGGAGACGCAGGCGACGGACAGTCTGGCCGTCAGGACAACCCCACATCTTCCCCTACTCATTGAGAAGATACATCGGATCAATGTAACGAGCACGGACAGGCCTTTCGATACCCCCTACCAGGCGCGCGCCATAAGCTTCGGTGCGGTCGGCTCCATCTAGCCGCCGTTGGGCGCTGTCTCAAGCAATTCTCTGACGGCGTTTGTGATTTCCTGTGGGCCGAATGGCACAGATACGTGTGCATCGGCTCCGGACTCGGCTGCTACTTCCTCAATGCGGACCAGCCCTTCAACCAGGAGTACTGGAATGTCCTTGGTGCCAGCACTCGACTTCAGTATCTTGATGATGTCGCCTCCCATAGGAGACCCAGCTGCCTCCCAGCGTTCTCGCATAGCCTCATCGTCTAGTAGAGGGCGATGTCCGATCAGAATCAAAGCAGGTTGGAGACGAGATGCCGTTTCTACAACTTCTGCCAGTGCCACACTTCGTAGGTCTGCCTTGAAGCCTGTTTTCTCCAGGCATAGCCTCAGAAGTTCGAACATCTCTCCGCCGCTATACGCAAGGTCAGCAACGGAAAGTATGAGAGGCAATTGCTCGTTCATCTATGTCCCGAACAGCGGCTGACGTGCGAACATCTGCCAATCCTGCCTAACGCCGCTGATCGCTGCGGCGCTTTTTCGCCGCCGCCTGCGTGATCTCCTGGATGTCGTAGAAGGGGCCGTCACTATCGGAGACGACGCCGATGGAAAAGCCCATCGTCGGCGCCAACGTGCCATCGGGCTGTGGGATGCCGCCCTGTTCCCTGTGCTCGGTTTTATAATACAACTGGACGCCCATCCCGAAGCGCTCGCGCAGCTCATCGACCATGATCTCCACCCTGCTGGCCCTGGTGATGACGAGGAACACCTCATTGCTGGCCCGGCCGACGAAATCGTCCAGTGTTCCAAACTGGGTGACGGTGTCCTGGATCACGTCGCCGGCAAAGCGCAGCGCCTCATCGCCGGCCACAAAGCCATACTCCGTGTTGAATGACGCCACGTTGTCGACGCCGATGTACAGCAGCGTCCAATCGCTGGCGCGCACCAGCTTGCGCAACTGCTCCTCGATCAACCGCCCGCTGGGCAAGTTGGTCTTGGGATCGGTCATGCTAAAATGCTGATGGGCGCGGATGG
This sequence comes from uncultured Anaerolineales bacterium, assembly GCA_964635485.1. Lineage (GTDB taxonomy): Bacteria > Chloroflexota > Anaerolineae > B4-G1 > B4-G1 > JAFGED01. Next base: position 2,853 of record CAZWPV010000251.1, on the reverse strand, counting down.
CGGCCTTGACGCGCAGGTGCAGCTCATCGATGTCGAAAGGCTTGACCACATAGTCATCGGCGCCCGCCTCCAGACCGGCGACGCGGCTCTCGACGCCTCTCTCCTCAGACAAAAAGATGATGGGGATCAAGCTGGTGCGCGTCGACGCGCGCAGCTCACGGCACACGGCGTATCCGTCCATGTCGGGCAGCGTGGTATTGAGCACGACGACGTCGGGCAACTGCTGACCGCAATAGTCCAGCGTCTCTTTACCCTGGGTGACGAGTTTGACCTGGTATCCCTGCTTGGCAAAGTAATCGCGCAGTGTGTCGGCCACACCGGAATCATCCTCGACGATCAACAATCGAATGCTGTCCATGGCCATCTCCTTAATAGGGTAATGGGCAGCCGCCCCCTGCCAAGGTTGCCTCAGGCGAATCGAAGGAATATTCGACGACCAAAGTGTACCCCAAAAAAGGCCGACGTGCAAATGCACGCCGGCCTCAACTTTTGCCTTTCTGACCTGTAGCTCACCCTCTCCCTGCCCTCCCCCTGCCAGGGGGAGGGGGCAACCGGAGATTGCCGGTGGGGGGAGAAACCCTTCCCACAAAGGAGGGGAGGATACCGTCAGCCCCGTCGCTCCTCGCGATCGACTTGCCCATCCTTCAAGTGTATGGTGCGGTCGGTCTTGGCCGCCACGCTGGGATCGTGGGTGACGATGATGAACGTCTGCCCCTCCTCATTGAGGGTGCGCAGCAGCGCCATGATCTCGGATGCGTTAGTGGAATCCAGCTCGCCGGTCGGCTCGTCGGCCAGGACGATGGCCGGGCGGTTGACCAGCGCCCGCGCCACCGCCACCCGCTGCTGCTCGCCGCCGGACATCTCCAGGGGGCGGTGCTTCGCCCGCTCCCCCAGGCCCACGTGGGCCAAAAGCTCCTCCGCCCGCTTGCGCGCCTCGCGCCGCTTGACCTCCGAGTAGCGCAGGGGCAGCGCCACGTTTTCCAGCGCCGTCAGGTGGCCCAGCAGGTTGAACTGCTGGAAGATGAACCCCACCTTTTCTCGCCGGATCGCCGGCAACCGCGACCGCCGCACGCGCGTCACGTCAACCCCATCCAGCATGACGGTGCCCTCGGTGGGCGTATCGAGGCAGCCGACCAAGTTGAGGAGCGTCGACTTGCCGCTGCCCGAAGGCCCCATCACTGACATGAACTCCCCCGCCTCGACCGTCAGGCTCAGCCCGCGCAGGGCGTGAACCTTCGTCGCGCCCATCGGGTAGATTTTGACCAGGTCCTGTGCTTCGACAATCGCCATAGCTCGCCTCCTGCAGCGCGGATTGCCAATCCGCGCTACTCAATCGGAATAGTGACGCGCACCGTCATCCCCCAGCGCAGCTCGGGGTCGGGCTCGTCCAGTTCGATGGTCGCCCGGTAGACGACGTCGCCCGCCGGAAGCTCCTCGCCGCGCAGCGCGATCCCGGTCACGTGGCCGGTGAGCGTCTTGTCGTCGAAGGCGGTAAAGACGATAGTTGCCTCACCACCCACCGGAACCTGGGCCGCCGCCCACTCGTCCAGGTCGGTGGTCTCGACGTGCAGCGTGGATAGATCGGCCAGGGTGATGGCGGGCGTGCCGGGCTGCGCCCAGTCCTGCTCCTTCAGGTGCAGTTCGACGACCGTCCCGCCGAAGGGCGCCACCAGCGTCGCCGCCTCCAAGTCGGCCTGCGCCTGTGTCACCCGCAACTCGGCGCCCTCCACGTCCCGGGCCAGGAGCGGATCGACCCCCTCCTCCAGCTTTGCCAGCGGCAGGTACGCCTTTTGCACCTCACCCTCCAAGACGATCAACTCCTGGCTGCTGGCGCGCTGCTCGGCCAGGACGGAATCGTACTCGGCCTGGGCCAACTCGCGCGCATCAACCGCGCTCTCGTAGGCTAGGCGGTAGCTCTCGGTCACTGTGTCCGGGTCCCAGGGCCGGTGTATCGCCTTGTCGTACTCCTCCCAAGCGCGCTCCTCGGCCTCGATGGCCGCTTGCAGGCGCACCCCGGCGGCAGAGAGAGACGGATAACGGGCATGGGCCTGGACCAGCCGCGCCTCGGCGATCTCGAGCGCCAGTATGGCCTCGGCCAGTTGGCGTGCGTTATCCTTCTGCGCCTGAGCCAGCTTTAGCTCCGCGCTCTCCAGCGCCATCCGGGCCTCCTGCAGCGCCATCTCCAGCGACTCGGTATCGAGCCGCCCCAGCGGCGCGCCGGCCTCGACCCTGTCCCCCTCCTCCACGAACCACTCTGCCACCTGGCCCGTGGCATCGAAGGAAAGATCGGCCCACACCTCCGGCACGACCTCGCCCCGCGCGCGGATCGAGACCTCGACCGGCACGTCCGCCTCGTCCTCCGCGGCAGGCGAGGGGGTCGATTGACCGCCAAAAGCGCCAGTGATCAGCGCTCCGCCCACACACAGGATCACCGCCAGCAGCACCAGGCCACCGATGATTAGAAGAAGATGTTTGAGTTTCATACCGTCACCTCCAAAGCTGCACCATAACCGTTACTGATGGATGTGCGGGCGTAAGCCCGCCCTGTCTCAACTGTCATGTTCTGTCATGTTCGACGCTCTCCAATACCGGATACCGCCTCCAGCAATCGTTTAGCCACTCCTCCCCTTGGGTGCGCAGATAATAGGAGTAACTGGAAAACTCCCACCCAGCAGGGTCTTGTACATAGCCGTGCTTGACAGGATTGTAATGTGCATAGTTGAAATGCGTCCAAAAATCGCCTTCGCCACGAATGCAAGAATCCCAATAACTGTACCAAACCTGGCGGCCCGAAACGCCGTCCCAAACGTTAAATTGCTTTGACGTGCTCGCGTGCAGACGAGCAAAGAACCT
>CAZWPV010000250.1:0-4889 GCA_964635485.1 uncultured Anaerolineales bacterium | reverse complement strand
ACCCAGAAACCCTGATCCGGTCCGACATAGCCACGATGGAGCCGTACACGCCCATCTACCCATTCGATGTGCTCGCCGCGCGGCTGGGCCGCGATCCCGACGAGATCATCAAGCTCGACGCCAACGAGAACCCCTACGGCCCCTCTCCCAAGGTGCGGGAGGCGCTGGCCAATCTACAGTACGCCCACATCTACCCCGACCCGCAGAGCACGGCGCTGCGGGCCGCCCTGGCCGAGTTCACCGGCGTCCCCGCCGACTATCTGCTGGCCGGGCTGGGCGCCGACGAGCTGATCGACCTGACGATGCGCCTCTTCATCCGGCCAGGCGATACCATCGTCAACTGCCCGCCGACCTTTGGCATGTACCCCTTCGACGCCGACGTCAACGGAGCCGGGTGCATCTCCGTCCCGCGCCGCGCCGATTTTTCACTGGACGTGAACGGGGTCGAGGAGGCGGTGGCGCAGCATCGTCCCAAGCTCCTCTTCGTCGCCTCGCCCAACAATCCAGACGGCAGTTGGCTGGCAAACGCCGATCTGGAACGGCTGCTGGCCTTGCCCATCATCGTCGTGCTCGATGAGGCCTACGTCGAGTTTATGGGCACGGAGCACAGCCGCATCACGATGGTGCCCCAGTACGAGAACCTGATCGTACTGCGCACCTTTAGCAAGCTGGCCGGGCTGGCCGGGATACGCGTCGGCTATGGGGCCTTTCCCGCCGTGTTGATGCCGCACCTGTGGAAGATCAAGCAGCCCTACAACGTCACCGTCGCCGGTTCCGCGGCCGCCGTCGCCGCCTTGGAGGACATCGACTGGCTGGAGGACAAAGTCGCCCTCATCGTCGAGGAACGCGAGCGGCTCTTTGGCTTGCTGAGCGATATCCCATACCTGCGCCCGTATCCTTCCCGGTCGAACTTTATCCTGTGTCAGGTCGTCGGGCGCGACGCGCACGAGTTGAAACTGGCCCTCGAGGGCGAGGGCATCCTGATCCGCTACTACCGCACGCCGCGCTTGCACGATCACGTGCGCTTCACCGTGGGCAAACCAGAACACACCGACGCCGTCGTCAGCGTATTGAGGAGGATATGATATGCGAACAGCAACCATCCATCGACAGACCAAAGAGACAGACATCCAGCTCAGCCTGAGCCTAGACGGCACCGGCCAATACCAGATCGAGACCGGCATCGGCTTCCTCGATCACATGCTAAGCCACATCGCCGCGCACGGCCTGTTCGACCTGACCGTGCAGGCCAAGGGCGACCTGCACGTCGATCCGCACCACACCGTCGAGGACGTGGCTCTGGTGCTGGGGCAGGCGTTCGCCGAGGCGCTGGGCGATAAAGCCGGTATCGTGCGCATGGGGTCGGCCAGCGTGCCGATGGACGAAGCGCTGGCCTTTGTGGCCGTCGATCTCTCGGGCCGTCCCTACTGCGTGGCCGAGGTCGCTTGGACCGGGCTGACTGTGGGCTCCATCCCAGTGACGCTGATCCCGCACTTTTTCGAGTCCTTCGCCGTCACCACCCGCGCCAACGTGCACGCCCGCGTGCTCTACGGGCGAGACGACCACCACAAGACCGAGGCGTTGTTCAAGGCGCTGGGCCACGCGCTGGATGCGGCCACACGCCCAGACCCGCGCCGTGGCGGGGCGATCCCATCGACCAAAGGCACGCTCTAGGACGCAAGAGACAAGACGCATGATTTTCATCATCGACTACAAAGCCGGAAACCTGACCTCGGTCAAGCGCGCGCTCGACTACTTGGAGATTCCCAACCGGTTCGTCGACACGGGGGCTGGGCTGCGCGACGCGGAGCGCATCATCTTTCCCGGCGTGGGACACGCCGCTACAGCGATGGCCGTGCTTAGGGAAAGAGGATTCGACGTCGCGCTGCACGAAGCGTTCGAGCGAGGCACACCCATCATGGGCATCTGCCTGGGCTCGCAGATCGTCATGTCCCACTCCGACGAAGGCGACACGCCTTGTTTGGATCTCATCGCGGGAAACTGCCCGCGCTTTGAGCTCGAGGACAAGTCGCTCAAAATCCCGCACATGGGCTGGAACGCGGTGACGGCCACGCAGCCGCACCCCATCCTCCAGGGCTTGGAACCAGGGGACGAGTTCTACTTTGTGCACTCGTACTACCCGCAGCCGAGCGACGCGGCCAACGTCTACGCCACCTGCGAATATGGGATCACCGTCCCGGCAGCCATCGGCTACAAGAATCTGTTTGCCACCCAGTTTCACCCGGAGAAGAGCGGACGGATTGGGTTGAATATGCTAAGGAACTTTGCACAGTGGGACGGGTGCGCTTTGCGCACCTAGGCAATTCTGGCTGCGCCAGAATTGCACTAAACCCAAAACAGGAAAGCAGCTATGCTGAGTAAACGCGTCATCTCCTGCCTGGACGTGCGCGACGGCAACCTGGCCAAAAGCGTCAAGTTCGTCGATACCAAGGACATTGGCGACCCCGTCGATGCCGCGCGCAAGTACTATGAGGAAGGCCTCGACGAGCTGGTCTTTTACGACATCACCGCCTCCAGCGACAACCGTGGCATCTTGATCGACGTGGTCAGCCGGGTCGCGTCGCAGGTGTTCATTCCCTTCTCGGTGGGCGGCGGCCTGCGCACTGTGGAGGATTGCAGTCGGGTGCTGCTGGCCGGCGCGGAAAAGGTCAACGTCAACACCGCCGCCGTGCAGAATCCCGACTTGATATCCGAGGCGTCCCGCGCCTTTGGCGCGCAGTGCGTGGTGCTCTCGATGGACGTGCGCGCTGTGGCGCCCACGCCCGCGATCCCCTCCGGCTACGAGATTGTGATCCGCGGCGGGCGCACGCCGATGGGACTGGACGCCGTTGAGTGGGCCAAGCGGGGAGAGGGCCTGGGCGCAGGCGAGTTGGTGGTCAACTCCATCGACGCCGACGGCACCAAGGAGGGCTACGAGCTCACGCTGACGCGCACCATCGCCGACGCGGTCAGTATCCCCGTCATCGCCTCCGGCGGCGGCGGCAAGCCCGCCCACCTGTACGACGTGGTCACCGAGGGCCACGCCGACGCGGCGCTGGTCGCCTCGATCCTGCACTATGAGGAGTACACGATCCGCGAGCTGAAAGAGCACCTGCACCGGCGCGGGGTGAAGGTGCGGATGAGTTGGTAGGAGTAGAGCGATGAGAGTTTGGGACATCTACCCGGCCATCGATCTGCGGCAGGGACGCGTCGTGCGGCTGATGCAGGGCGACCCCGACCGGGAAACGCAGTACGCCGAAGACCCGCTGCACGTCGCCCGGCGCTGGCAAGAAGCCGGCACAGACTGGCTGCACGTGGTTAACCTGGATGGTGCGCTGGACGAAAGCGGCCGCCAAAACCTGGCCGCACTGGAGCGCGTGCTCACCACCGGGCTGAAGGTGCAGTTCGGCGGCGGCATGCGCGATCTGGAGAGCATCCGCCGGGCGCTGGATCTGGGCGTGAGCCGCGCCGTGATCGGCACAGCGGCGGTGGAGAACCCCGCGCTGGTCGAGGCGGCGCTGGCCGAGTTCGGACCGGAGCGCGTCGCCCTGGGGCTAGACGCCCGCGATGGCATCGTGCGCACCCACGGCTGGCAGGAGGACACTGGCATCACGGCGGTCGAGATGGGCCGGCAGTGGGCCGGAAAAGGCGTGCGCTGGGTCATCTTTACCGACGTCTCCCGCGATGGGATGGGCACCGGCCTGAATCTGGATGCGACCATCGAGCTTGCCCAAGCAACAGGCCCTTCGACAGGCTCAGGGCGACGTATGCACGTCATCGCCTCAGGCGGCGTAGCCAGCCTGGATGATGTTCAGCGCACGTACGAGGCAGGGTTGAGCGGCGTCATCATCGGCCGAGCGCTGTACGAAGGAGCAGTGGTATTGGAAGAAGCGCTACACGTAGACGCGGATTCCAATCCGCGTGCCCGCGCTTTGGAAAGCGCGCCTACATAATTGGGATAAGAGAATTGATCAAAGCCATCCTCTGGGACAACGACGGCGTGCTCGTCGATACCGAGCCTCTATACTTTCGCGCCACGCGCGAAATCCTGGCGCGCGTCGGCGTCGAGCTGACGCAGGAATTGTACGTCGAGCACATACTGAGAGACAGCCATGGCGCCTGGCATCTGGCTACGGAGAGAGGCGTGCCGCCGGAAGAAATCGACCGGCTGCGCGACGAGCGCAACGCGCGCTACGAGCAGCTCTTGCACCAGGGGAACACCGCCATAGATGGCGCACAGGAAACGCTGGCCAACCTGCACGGCAAATTCAAAATGGGCATTGTCACCAGCTCCAAGCCCGACCACTTTGAGATCATCCACCAATCGACTGGCCTGCTGAGGTACTTTGACTTTGTCGTCACCAGCCTCTACTATACCCACTACAAACCCCACCCTGAGCCCTACCTGGTTGGCCTGGAAAGAATCGGCTGCACCAGAGACGAGTGCGTCGTCATCGAGGATTCGCCCAGGGGCCTGGCGGCGGCCAACGCCGCCGGCATCCGCTGCCTGGTGATCCCCAGTGGCCTGGCGGCAAAAGAGGACTTTGCCGGGGCGCACATGGTGCTGAACACCATCACAGATATCACACCGGAGCTACTCAGAAGCATATAAAGCTGGAGGTACACCAATGAGTCGTAGAAGCGAACAAGCTGTTTCCTGTTTCAGCGAGGGGTTCAACTGCTCCCAGGCAGTGCTCTCTACCTTTGGCCCAGAGATGGGCCTGGATCGCGAGAGCACCCTACGCGTTGCCGGGATGTTTGGCGGCGGGATGGGGCACCTGGGTAACGTGTGTGGCGCAGTGACCGGCGCGTTTATGGCCATCGGGCTCAAATACAGCAAGATCCAAGATGGAGAAAACGAAAAGCGAGACCGAGGCTACGCCCTTGTC
>CAZWPV010000249.1:0-4908 GCA_964635485.1 uncultured Anaerolineales bacterium | reverse complement strand
GTGCGCAGTTCGTGGGAGGCAATGGCGATAAAGTCCGACTTTAGTCTATCCAGTTCACCCAGTCGCTCGTATGCCCTCCTCAGATCGCCCACCAATCGCGCATTTTCAATGGCGACCGCCGCCTGGGAAGCCAGCGTGGTCAAGGTCTCCACGTCCCCCTGATCGAACTCCCCTCCCCCTTGCTTGTTGATCGCCTCCAGAACACCGATGCGCCGCTCCTTGATTCGCAAAGGCACGGCCAGCAGGGAGCGCGTCTCGCGCCCGATGCGCTGTCCTACCACCCCGTAATGGCGCGGGTCGGAGTGAGTATCGGAGATGATGGCCGGCTCCCCCGAGAGAAGCACCGCCCCGGCAATGCTGTCATCCACAGGGACGGGTATATCGCGCAATTGACCGGCAGGATCGCCGCTGGCAGCCTGAAAACGCAACTCACCGGCGCGGTTCAGCAGCAAAATGGAGGCCGCCTCGCCGCCGGTCAGTTCGGCTGCCACCCGTACGATCCTGTGCAACAGAGGCTCCAAAGATACCGTGGAGGTGAGCTCGCGGCTGATCTCCAGAATCCTCTCCAGCCGTTGCAACCGATTCTCTTCTTCACCCATGTCCTAAGCCTCCACCCCGCCCAAACAGACCTCGACGGTAGACGCTATCCCCAAGCTGCCCGCACCAAGTTCCCACCATCCCAAGAACTCGACGTTCCCAGCCGGGCCGCGCAGCGGTGAGGCCATCAAACCACGCAATCCCAACCCAAGCTCCCCCGCGCTCTGTATCACACGTTCGAGCACAGCGCGGTGCACCGCCGGATCGCGCACCACCCCACCCTTCCCGACCTCGCGCCGCCCCGCCTCAAACTGGGGCTTGATCAGCGCCACCACTTGCCCCTTGGGCCGCAGCCATTGCACTGCCGGTGGCAGAATCAATCCCAGCGAGATAAAAGACACGTCGACAACGACCAAGTCTATCGGCTCCGGCAAATCCTCCAGATAGCGGGCGTTAGTCCGCTCCATGACGATCACGCGCTCGTCGGTTCGCAGCCGCCAATCCAACTGGCCGTACCCCACGTCAATGGCATAGACACGGCGCGCGCCGTGCTGGAGCAGGCAGTCGGTGAATCCCCCCGTGGAAGCGCCGACGTCGGCAGCTACCGCCCCCGCTACCTCCAGCCCAAAACGTACCAGCGCCGCCTCCAATTTCTCCCCGCCCCGGCTCACAAAGCGTGGACGCGCCTGTAGTGTGACTTCAGCATCTAGCGCCACCTGAGAGCCGGGCTTGTCAACCAACTGCCCGGCCACGCGCACCAAGCCAGCGCGGATCAGCCGTTGGGCCTTCGCTCGGCTCTGGGCCAGTTCCCGCTTGACCAACAGAACGTCCAGTCGCTCTCGCGGTCGCTTTTTCGCCATGCGACTTTATCATACCCCAAGAACTGCGCAAAAGCAAGCAGCGGCAACCAGCAGCCCTTGCCGAAAACACATACTTCTGGTATGATGCTGCGCACCGCAACTCATCACATATTTGGAGATCGAAGCGTTGCTAATCGGACTGATCAAAACCATGCGTCCCAAGCAGTGGGTCAAAAACATCTTTGTTTTTGCCCCACTGGTCTTTGACAAGAAGCTGCTCGAACTGGACTACCTGGCCCAAACAGTCGCCGGCTTTGTGCTGCTGTGCGTGGTCTCTGGAACGGTCTATATCATCAACGACGTGGCCGACGCCGACAAAGATCGCCAGCATCCCAGGAAACGCGAGCGGCCCATCGCCAGTGGCAAGGTGAGTGTCGGCGCAGCAGTCACTTTAGCCATCATCCTGCTCCTCATCGCATTGCCACTCGCCTTCCTGCTCGATCCGGTCTTTGGCGCCATCGCGAGCGGCTACCTGCTAATCCAAGTCGCCTACTCATTTTGGCTGAAGAACGTCGTCATCATCGACGTGATGATCATCGCCGCCGGTTTCCTGATGCGCGTGGCGGCGGGGGTGCCACTGGCGGATGCGCCGATCTCCCCCTGGCTTTACATCTGTATGACTTTGCTGGCATTGTTGATCGGCTTCGGCAAACGCCGCCACGAACTGACGCTGCTGAAAGAAAACGCCAACGCCCATCGCCAAAGCCTAGAAGACTATAACATATCGCTGCTCGATCACGTCATCAGCATCGTGACTGCATCCATTTTGCTCGCCTACGCGCTCTATACGTTCTCAGCGCCTAACCTGCCCGAGGAACACACGATGATGCTTTCTATCCCCTTTCTCCTATACGCCATATTTCGCTACCTCTACCTAATCCACGTCAAGGGAATGGGAGGCGCGCCTGAGGAGATCGTATTCTCCGATCGGCCACTCCAGGTCTCGGTCGTTCTCTGGGGGTTGAGCGTCATCGTCGTGCTGTACGCACTCCCCCGGCTAGAACAATTCATCAAGTGAACAAAGCACCCGCACAATCCTGACTTGGCATAGAAACCGACATGCGGTAAACTAGGAAGCGAAGGAGGTCGCAAGTGGCGTCCGCACCTGTCCGATCATCCGCTCCAGGCAAAGTCATCCTCTTTGGCGAGCATGCCGTCGTCTACGGGCAGCCGGCCATCGCAGCGCCTGTCACGCAGGTGAAAGCTGCTGCTACAGTCGAAGCGGCCCCGGACGGCAGCGGACTCACGGTCTTTGCTGCCGACCTCGATGAGCACGTCGTTCTCGCCACGGCAGCCCCGGACGATCCCCTGGCCGCTGCCGCACGGGCCACACTGGCTCATCTCTCCGCCCTCGAACCCGACGCCACCCTTACTATCAAATCCACCATCCCCATCGCGAGCGGCATGGGCAGTGGCGCCGCCGTCTCCACGGCGCTCATCCGCGCCCTGGCGAAATTCCTGGGGCAACCGCTGGAACCCGCCGAGGTCAGCGAACTGGTCTACAAAGTAGAGAAAATACACCACGGCACGCCCAGCGGGATCGACAACACCGTCATCGCCTACGAAAAGCCCATCTACTTTGCACGCGACATGCCCGTCGAATGGCTCAGCGTCGGCGAGCCGTTTACACTCCTCATCGCCGACACCGGCAAGCCCAGCCCGACAGGGAAAGTCGTGGGGTGCGTGCGGCAGGCCCGCGAGCGTGAACCCGCGCACTATGATGCCCTGTTCGACCAAATAGGCGAAATTGCCAGCGAGGCTCGCAACGCAATCGAGGGCGGCGACATCGAGGCGCTGGGGCCATTGATGGACGAGAATCACAAACTACTGATCGAACTGGGGGTCTCGTCACCACACCTGGACGAACTCGTGGAGACGGCCCGCCTGACCGGCGCTCTGGGAGCCAAACTGTCAGGGGCGGGCCGGGGCGGAAATGTGATCGCGCTGGTGGAGGACGATTTTGCCGAGCAAGTCGCGGCGGCGCTAAAGGAAGCAGACGCGGCGCGGGTCATTCAAACAAAAGTCAGCTAACCAACCCCCAATGCACACATCCACCGACAGCGTATTCCTCAAGCTCGGCGGCTCGCTGATCACCGACAAGGCCCGCGCCTACACCGCGCGCCTTCAGGTCATCGTCCGGCTCGCCGGTGAGGTGCGCCAGGCCCTCGACGCAAGGCCCGGCCTGCGGCTCCTCGTCGGGCACGGATCTGGCTCCTTCGGCCACTGGGCCGCCAAGCCCTACGGCACACGCCATGGCGTGGAGACGCCCGCCCAGTGGCGCGGTTACGCCGAGGTCGCCAATGCCGCCGCCCGCCTCGACCGCATCGTCGCCGAAGCCTTCCACGAAGCCGGCGTCCCCGTTCTCAGCGTGCAGCCCTCCGCCTCCGCCCGCTGCCACGATGGCACGCTGGCGTATCTGGACACACGCCCGATCAACGCAGCCCTGACGCGCGGACTCGTACCCCTGGTCTATGGCGACGTCGCGCTGGACGACGTACGAGGAGGCACCATCATCTCCACGGAGGACATCTTTTTCTTCCTGGCCGAGGAGCTTTGTCCATCCCGCATCCTACTGCTGGGGGAGGTGTCGGGCGTACTGGATTCAAACGGCGACCTAGTCCCTCATATCACACCATCCAACCTCCCCACGCTAAGCACGGCGCTGGCCGGTTCCGCCGCCACGGACGTCACCGGCGGCATGGAGGACAAGGTGACGCAGATGGTTCGGCTGGTGCAGCGACACCCCGAGACCCGCGTGCACATCCTCACCGGCGTCAAGCCGGGGCTGCTGACCCGCGCGCTGCTCGACGCCGACCTGCCGACCGGCACGCGCATCGCCGCGCAGTGAAGAATCCCCTTCCCCGGAAACGAAAGATTGACACAACCGCTCCCTGCGGTTATAATCTCCTGCGTTTGCACGACGCGCTCTTTACTACTGCCCCGTCGAAAGGAACGGCATGAAAAAGTCAACCATTTGGCAACCCATCGTCAGCGCACTCGTCATCGTCCTCGCCGTGCTCCTGGTTCTGAATATCCAATATCCTGACTGGCTAAAGGGCCTGCTCTTCTGGCAGCCAGAAGAGACACGTGAGATTGCCTGGCGCTACGGCGTCGACCTGGGGGATACTTACCGCATCATCCTGCTCGCCCCCGACGTGTCCGCAGGGCAGGAGGGTTCAAGCGCTGCCCAGATGCAAGCCGCCCTCAACGTCGTCAAGAGCCGCGCTCAAAGCCTGTCGATGACCGACCCGGTCGTGCAACTACAGGGGAACTTTATCGTCGCCTACGTGCCGAGGTTTGAGGACATCACCGTCATGACGCAAACGCTGCAAGCACCGGGCCTGGTCGAGTTCGTAAGCGCCGGCAGCCAGCCTCCAGAACTCGGCCAGAGTGTAGAAACCACCCTGGGCGCTCCCCCGGAAGCCGAGGCGCAACCAACCGTCACTCCCACGCCAACCGCAACGCCAATGCCGACGGCGACGCCGACACCAACCACGACCCCTGCGCCGAC
>CAZWPV010000248.1:0-4909 GCA_964635485.1 uncultured Anaerolineales bacterium | reverse complement strand
AACGGTAAAGATTACGGGAAGACGCTCTGGAGCAATGAGGGCGTCGAAACTGTCGTAGCCAAGCGCCCGCTGGAGAAAGCCGAAGGGGCTCATCATCGGGGAAAACATAAAGATGGCTAGCAACAAGAGCGCCGGCCCCGTGACCGCGCACGGGAAGAAAAAGACCTAGCGCAGAGTGGATGCAAATCGTCCTGGGCGCATATGTAACAGCAGGGCCAACAGCACTACCAGGGCAATCCCCAACGGCACCGAGACCACAAGAAATTTCAAGATGTTGACAGCGGTGAAACTAAAGCGAAAGTCTGTAAAGACCGTCACATAGTTTTTCAACCCCGCCGCAAAGTATTTTGGCACGCCGAACTCAAAATCAGCAAAACTGATCAGGAATGCATATATCCCCGGGCCGAGGCCAAAGGCCAGCATGAACAAAAGATACGGCAATACAAACACATAAGCGCTCAGATATCGACGCCGTTTCCAATTCATCCGGGGGGCAGCTTTTGAAATCCGATTGGCCATGCGAAACCTCCTTTCAGCCCTCTCTCCAATGTCGTGCATTGCCGAGATACCGGGAAGGGCATACGGGCCTGTCCGGCCGTCCATCCAAGCCCCCCTTCTCGCATCATTGATGCGAGAAGGGGGGCAATTAGGAGGAAGACCCAAACTTCATTAGGAGAATGAGATGGGCTGAATAGCTCAGATGCCGCTACCTGTTGACGACTTCGTATCCCTGGGCTTCCGCCAGCGGCGTAAATTTCTCGGCCACTTGGGGCAGAACCGATTCCATCGTCGCATCGTTCTGATAGGCGCCTTTGACCACTTCGGTCAACGGGGAGATCATGTCAAAGCGCGGCCATTTATCCAAAGGCCCGAACTGGCCCGCCGCCTCCTGCATTACCGGGAACGGGTCGTTGGCAAAAATGGGGTTGCTGGAAACCTGTTCCTGGAACAAAGCCACATTGGGCTTGTAGGCCGGCCAGTTCGGAAGTGTCGCCCACAGGCCTTCATCGGTGGTGAGCCAGACGATCAGATCCGCGGCCAGTTTGGGGTTCTTGGTGTGGCGCGAAACGGTCCACGCCGAGCCACCCTGCGCCACGTTCACTGGTGCAGGCTCGTCCGCCCACTTGAGCGGAGCGGCGACGCCCAGTTGATGGTCGGGGGTCAGATAGTACGTGCCGTTGAAGACGCCCCACGCCCACGAGGCCATGGAGATCATCAGGACCTTGTTGTCATTCTGCTGCTGGACGAAGGTCGCGTCGAAGTAGTCGGTGTTCCACAGGGTCCCGTTCGCGATCATGTGGTCCACCATTTTCGCGGCGCGGATGCAGTTCGGGTCGCTCATATCGATCTTGATCGTGTTGTCATCCACCAACAGGTGGGACGGGCAGCTGCTGGCATCGAAGTAGGCGAGCCAGCTCCAGCCATCGCCGAGCGTGCCGAGCAGGTAACCGGGATGCTCCGCGGCGACTTTGTCGCTGAGGGCCTGATATTCCTCCCACGTCGTGGGCACCTCGTAGCCGAACTGGTCCATGAGCGGCTTGTTGTAGTATAGCACGTACTGAGCCAGGTCGTTGCGCACGCAGTAGACCTTATCGCCGAAGGTGCAGCTACCCATGCCGTCGTAGTTGTTTAGTATATCCGCCGAGATCCATGGTTTGAGGTCGAGCGGGAAGTCGTGCGCCGCATCGGCCACGCGGCCCACCAGCCGCGGCTCGGCAAAGACCACATCGGGCCAGCCCTGATTGGTGTTGTTGAAGAGCAATACTTTGGCCGGGAATTGTTCCCGGTCGACGATTGTCTCCTGGATGAGATCGGCCTTATCGGGATTCGCCTCTTTGTAGGCATCAATATACGGCTGGCGGTCCTGGTCAATCCAGACGGTGATGGGGGCGTTCTCATCATAGGGATTTTGGGTGGGTTCGGGGGCGGCGGTTACCACAATGCTTTCTGTCACCGGGGTCCCGGCGACGATCTTGGTGATCTCAACCATTTGCGGCGGGGCAGTCTCAACCGCGGCCGGGGGGCAACAGGCAGCCAGCAAAATGGCAGGCAGGGCCAGCGCGACGATGAACAATTTTAGGGTTTTCATTTTTTTCTCCTTCATTTGAATGGTGCTTGCTATTGCAAGCTAAATTCGCAATCGAACGGAATGGGTAATCAGCCCTTTGGAGATTTTTTTATCCTCCTTTCTCTCTGTAATTGAGCCACGAGCTACCTCGCGAGTTCATGCGTGACCGATTCCACTTGACGCGGATCTGCCAAGTTGACTGCAACTTGCATCGAAAGGTTTTTCAAGACGATCTAGCGGTGCCGGCGCCGTACTATGGCGAAGTTTCAACTTTGGGGGTACAAGAATCTGTTCGGGCTCTGAATTCGTACTTCTCAACTGTCGGATCAGCATTCTAGCGGCTTGATGCCCGATCTCGTGAGCTGGCCACTCGATGCCCGTCAGAGGAGGAATGATCAATTCACTTTCATCGCCGACCGCGACACCCATGATGGAACAATCATCAGGAACCTTGCGATTCATTTCCTGCAAGGCCGTGATGGCGCCAACAGCCAGGGTATTATGCACGGTCACAAATGCCGTGATGTGAGAGTTTTCCTTCAACAGACTCTTGACGGCCGAATAGGCCCTCTTGACGCCAAGGTCGCTCTCGCGATACAGGGGCGTGCGGTTGAACCTCGTGACCGCGCTCTTGAATCCTTGCAGGGCCCGCACGGCCGGCCCGATTCCTTTGATGCGCCACTCTTTGGGAAAGGTCAAAAAACCAATCTGTTGATGTCCCAGGTCGATCAAATGGGCAAACGCCTCCATCACCGCATTTTCGAAATCCAGGTCAATAAAGGTCAACCCGTCGTTGTTTCCACAACGGCCAATCATCACAAAGGGATAATCGTTCTCCCGAAGGAGTTCCACGCGCCAGTCTTGCATGGCAATTTGCATGAGGATGAGCCCATCGGCCTGGGCACTGCGGCAAAACTTCATCAAGCCGCCCGAGGTGAGCGGCCCGGTCATCAGGCCAAAGTAGTATTCTTCTTCGGCTGTGCCCAGTGCGACACCGGTGATGAAATTCATTTCAATCAGATTGGAGAGCAGTCTAGGGTTAGACAGAGGATAATGCAGCACGATCGAACGCGCTTTGCCAGAGGCCAAACGATGGGCTTGGATATGGGGCACGTAGCCCAATTCTTGGATCGTGTTGAGGACCAGCTGTCGGGTTTTCTCTGCGACGTTCTTTTCCCTATTTACGACACGGGAAACCGTCTTTATGGAAACGCCCGCTTTTTCGGCGACATCTTGTAATGTCGTGGACACTTGGCACCTGCCTCTGACAGATTGGTCAGCCAGTTGTTTATGACAGCGCTGTCATAAGTATACCAGAATCGGATGACAAAGTCAATAGAGAACGAGAAGTCATCAGACTAATCTCTTGACACTCGAGTTCTTCTGTAGTAAAATGGTATCGGTACCAGGAAAACGGTACCATATCCGCCAATCCTTGGTTCTGCAATTCGATTTATGACCACGATACGGGATGTAGCGAAACGGGCAGGCGTTGCCCCCATAACAGTTTCTCGGGTCGTCAACAATTCTGGCTATGTGAGCGAAAAGACACGCGCCCGCGTGGAAGCTGCCATAGCCGACCTGGGATACGTTCCGAATGTGTTGGCCCGCAGCCTGCGCTCGAGACGCACCGATACCCTGGCGCTGATCCTGACCGACATCTCCAACCCCTTCTGGACCACGGTTTCTCGGGGGGTGGAAGATGCAGCCAGCGACGCCGGTTTCAACGTGATCCTGTGCAATACCGACGAATCGGAGGTCGAGCAGGACAAGTACCTGCGCGTGCTTTTGCAAAAGCAGGTGGATGGTGTGCTGCTGGTGCCTGCTCGCAGTGCGCTTGAACCCATCCAGTTTGTCCAGAGCCAGGACACCCCTGTGGTGGTGCTGGACCGCCTGATTCCCAACGCTCAAGCCGACACGGTGCACTGTGACTCTGAAGAGGGAGGGTATCAGCTTACACACCTGCTCCTGTCACTGGGACATCGACGGATCGCTGTGCTGAGTGGTCCCCAAGGGGTCTCCACGGCCGAGGAGCGTGTCGCTGGGTATCAGCGTGCGTTGGCCGAGGCCGGGATAGATATCGATCCAGCACTGATCCACTATGGCAGGTTTTCGCTGGAAAGCGGATACACTATGACACAGCAGGTGCTGGCGGTAACGCCGCGCCCAAGCGGGTTGTTCGCCGGCAACAACTTTATCGCTATCGGCGCCTTGCGAGCTTTGCGGGATGCTGGGTTGCAGGTGCCAGAGGATCTGGCCTTGGTGGGGTTCGATGACTTGCCCGAAGACCTGGTTGTCGATCCGTTCCTCACGGTTGTCGCACAGCCTGCCTATGAGATGGGGCAGCGGGCGACAGAGTTGCTGTTGGCGCGGCTATCTGGGGAAGCGCCGGAGGCATACCAAGAAATCGTGTTGCCGACTGTACTCATCGTTCGGCAGTCTAGCGGGCAGGCGGTAGAGTAGCAAGTCAATCCCCAGTTATGTGGAGCAGCTTTTTTGAGGTTTGATATAGTAACGGTACCATAGCATCCGAGCTGTTGAGAGGTTAGCCCTCAGATTTGGTCATTATAGTTCCGCTGTACGGGAGTTTGTGCCTATGACAGTAAGAGACTCATCGCCCGCGCGCGAGATAATTCTCGAGGTCGAGAACGTTTCCAAGAGCTTTCCGGGTGTAAAGGCGCTTGATCGCGTCTCATTCGACCTTCGGAGGGGGGAAGTACACGCTTTGGTTGGCGAAAATGGAGCAGGCAAGTCAACGCTCATGAAAATCCTGAGCGGGGTCTACCAGGCTGACGAGGGAGTGATCCGGTATAAGGGAAAACCGGTTTCTTTCAGCAATGT
>CAZWPV010000247.1:0-4931 GCA_964635485.1 uncultured Anaerolineales bacterium | reverse complement strand
AGCATAGTCCGGCCTAATGCGCGCGCCTGGAGAGCGCGTGAGCAGAAATGCTCCGCGGGTTCAAATCCCGCCCTCTCCGCCAGACTGGGGGAAATGGCACGAAAGAGTCATTTCCCCTCTTTTAGTATACTGTCGCCAAGGTTCGATTTTCGACTGGGAGAAACGCTCGACGATGGGCGCCCTTGAGAGATGGAAACAACGAGTTAAGCAACTCAAGACGGAAACCTACGCCATTTACCTGGCCTATAAGGACCCTAGGGTTCCCTGGTACGCCAAGGTGCTCATCGTCTTTGTCGTTGCCCACACCTTCAGCCCTATTGACCTGATCCCCGACTTTATTCCCGTACTGGGGTATCTGGATGACCTCGTCGTGACGCCATTGGGTATTGCACTGGCCATAAAGATGATCCCCCCTGCCGTCCTGGCCGAGTGCCGGGAAGAGGCCCGGTCGGCGGTAGGCCAGGATAAGCCGACGAGTTGGGTGGCCGCCGCTGTGATCGTCGCCATCTGGCTCCTGCTTGCAGCCTTGATTGTCGTTATCGTGCTGAGGATCGTCAGGGGTTGAGCTCGCCCAAATATCGAGGGCGCTCTTCTGTGATTTGGTTACCTGTCGGCACCCTGGCCTTCGCTCTAGTGATCAGGTGGTTAAGCTGGTCGAATTCGAAGGGCTTGTTTAGGACGTGGTCGGCCTGCTCGTAGACAGCTTCGGCCAGGTGCTTGTAGGCGGTTACGACGATGACGTGAATTTCGAGCAAGCGTTGCTCGCTGCGGATGTGTCGCAAGACGTCCGTGCCCAATACCTTGGGCAGGTTCAGATCGAGTAGTATCAGGTCTGGAATTATCTCGGAAAGCCGGTCGAGCGCTATGTCGCCGGAGTGGATGATCTCAGTCTCGTAGCCCGCCAGTGCCACTATCTGGGCCAAGAGAAAAGACAAGTCGTATTCATCTTCAACGATTAAGGCAAGTGGTTTGGTCATGTCCCGCCCCTTTTTAAACCAAGCCCTGAGGTTGGTCCTTTAGTATTATACCAAAGTAATATTACGATTTGTATTACGCAACTCGGCAAGTCATCCGGGTTCAAGTGCTTGGGAGGCATCGTGTGCCCGAGCTCGATAATCAAGTTGGTTACTGGGATAAAGTGGCGTGGGACAAGACCTTTATGCTCCCCATCGACCTGGCCCTGCTTCAGGCCCATCTTCCCCTGGATAGCAAGATTCTCGACTATGGCTGCGGCTATGGGCGGGTTTGTAGTGAGCTTGCCGCGTGCGGTTACCAAGTCGTGGGGGTCGATTCCTCGGTGGAGATGGTCCAGCGTGCCCGGCGGGTGCACCCTGGCCTGCAGTTCGACGTGCTGGCCGAATCGGGCCTGCCCTACGCAGACGGCTCCTTCGATGCAGTGCTGCTGGTCGCCGTGTTGACGTGCATCCCCTCCGACGAGGGACAGCGGAGTCTGATCGGCGCACTGGAGCGCGTTCTGCGACCGGGTGGGGTGCTGTACGCCGTCGATTACGTCCTGCAAGAGGACGAGCACAACCGGCGGCGGTACGTGCAATATGCGGACGAGTTCGGCACGTATGGCGTGTTTCGGTTGCCGGAGGGGGCGGTTTTCCGGCACCATTCGATGGACTGGATTGCGTCGCTGCTGGCGGGACTCGAGGTGCTGGACGTGGCGTACCCGGAGGTGACGACGATGAACAGGAACCCGGCCAGGGCTTTTCAGGTTCTGGCCCGGAAGCGCGATTCCGCTTGACATCTTCTCGAATCTGCACTAACGGCCCGGCACGAAACGGCAACTGGCCCCTCATCCAGAGCAAGGGCGAGGATTTGCCAGTGGGGCACGGTTGGCGTAGCTTTGACTTCCTCGCCGGGGTGGATTATACTGTAGTCGGTACCCCTCAAGGCAGGAAGTGACTCGACCCGTGGCCGAGGTGTTTGATGCGTCTTGGCAGCCTACGTTCATCTATCAAGCCCGCCCTTTGTTACGGTGTCATAGGCTTTTGTGTGAGTGATAGGTGAGAGAGGAACTGTGGTCTGGCAGGAGACACCCTACACAGCGTCGTTAGCTGCGTTAGTGATCGTCTTGGTCATATCGGCGCTCTACGTGTGGTGGCGCAGGAGGGTCCCCTGGGCCAAGACGGGGGCGCTGCTGGTGCTGGCCGGTGCGATATGGACGCTAGGGTACACGTTGGAGCTGGCGAGCGTCTCCTTGGCAACCAAGATATTCTGGGCCAAGGTGCAGTACGTCGGCATCGTCATTGTCCCAACGGGTGGGCTGGCTTTCGCGCTTCAATACACTGGCCATCGAAAGTGGTTAAAGCCCGCTATCCTGCTATCTAGTGTTGTTCCTCTCGCTACGCTACTCCTGGTCGTCACCAATGAGGCTCACGGCTTGATCTGGACCAAGGTCTGGAACCAAGTCGTGCCCAATGCTTCTGGCGGGTATCTTGATTCGGATAAAACGTTCGGTATAGGATACTGGGTCTTTACCGTGCACTCGTTAGTCATTGCCGTGATTGCTGCCTCCCTGCTGATCCACATGCTCGTCCGCTCAATTCACCTCTATCGCTGGCAATCCATCGCATTGTTGTCCGCCATATTCATTTCCCTGCTGGGTGCCACTATCGAGGCATTTAGTGCTTCTCCCCCGGATTTCATCGTGCTGGGGTTTGCCACGGCCTGCCTGGTCGTGGCTTGGAGCCTCGCTCGCCTGCGGCGAGGCGACATCATGTCGGTGTCGTACGGAGCCATTTTCCAAAGCCTGAGCGATGCTGTTATCGTGTTGGATGCCCATAACTGTGTAATCGACTTGAACCCCGCCGCTCGGTGCTTGATTGGTCATAAGGAGTCAAAGGTCATTGGGCAACCCGTGGAGCACGTGTGGCCCGATTGGACCGTACCGACGGACGATGCGACGGAGGAGGAGTTGACGCTGGATGGGGAGGGGGGGGCGAGAATCTATAGCGTGGGCGCCTCCTCCGTGTTGGATCATCGTGACCGATTGGTGAGCCGTGTAGTTGTCCTGCACGACATCACGGAACGCAAGCGGGCGGAGCAGGAGATTGCCCGTCACCTGGCCCGGACCCAGGTGATGCGCGAGGTGATGTTGGCTGCAGCTTCCACTTTGGAGTTCGACCAAGTGCTGGAGCGAACCATAGAAGCGCTGTGGAAGATGCTGGGGGGGGAGTTTATCGGCTTTGTCATGCCTGCTGAGGATGGCGATGGGCTCAAGCTCTGTCCATCTCAGGCTGGTTTCGATTTGAAGATGGTGGATTTTCGGATACCGCTGAATGGGAGTGTCTGTGGACACGCTTTCCAGACTGGGGAGCCGGAGGTAATAGGGGATGTGAGGCAGGTACCCTATTATTTTGAAGGACACCCGCAAGTCCGTTCAGAACTGGCCATTCCAGTCCATGCTGGGGGGGAGGTCATTGGCGTTCTCAACCTGGAGAGTTGCCGCCTCAACGCCTTCGGTGAGGAGGATTTGGCCTTTTACACCGCCATTGCAGGACAGTTAGGCGTGGCGTTGGAGAACGCCCGGCTGTACAAGGAGGTGTATCGCTACGCCGGTGAGCTAGCGAACGCAGTGACCGAGTTGAAAGTGTTGGATCGTCTCAAGGACGAGTTCATCCAGGGCGTCTCGCACGAGCTACGTTCGCCTCTGGCGTTGATCCGTGGGTATGCAGAATTGCTGGACTCTGGCGAGTTGGGGGAGTTGGCTCCCGAGCAGCAGGGGCCTGTGGAGATCATCGCCAGGCGGGCACGGATGATGGGCGACATGGTGCAGGATATCACGCTGCTCCTGACGGCGGAGGCGCATGCCATCATAAAGGAGCCTCTGGCAATCGACGAGCTGGTTCGTGCGTCGGTGGAGGATTTCCACTTGGCTGCCGATCAGGCCGGTCTGAAGTTGCGGGCAGAGATTGCTTCAGGGTTACCCCTTGTGGACGGCGCGCCAGTCTATCTGCGCCGGCTGCTGGATAATCTAGTCGGCAACGCGATCAAGTTCACGCCTGCTGGCGGCACGATCACCGTGTGTGCGTATCAAGAGGGCCCACGGATTGTGTTGCGAGTGGCGGATTCGGGCATCGGCATCCCGCCCGACGAGCAAGAGCGAATCTTTGAGCGATTCTACCAGGTGGGCGGCCCTGCCAAGCGACGGCACAGTGGCTTTGGGCTGGGACTGACGCTGGTGAAGGAGATTGTTGAGGCGCATGGTGGCGCCATCAGCGTCGAGAGCGGGGTGGGCAAGGGCAGTACGTTTACCATCAAGTTGCCGGTTGCCGAAGGGTACGAAAACAGCCCGGCAGTTTAACCTGCCAGGCTGTTTTGCAACGTATGCCTCTCTTGAAGACTACGTTTCTTTCTCTTCCAACGAATCCAGGAACTCTTTCACCTCCGGAATCCCCATCAGCTTGGCCTTGAAGAACTCGTTGACCAATTCTTCCACCTTGCCCCGCGAGTCGGCGATCAGCTCGCTCCAGCCATCGCCCAGGTCTTTCCGCCCGGTGAGATCGTCCCGCAGCCGGACCAGCGCCATCACGATCTCGGATTCCATCGGTCCCTCGGTGGTATCCATCACATCGCGCATCAGCGCGTCGGTCTGCTGCACCAGCGTCTCGCGGTCGATGGACGAGTCGTCCTGGCCGGCGTCGTCGATGGTATCCAGCAGCGACCACACCTGGTAGAGCAGCGCGGCGGGTTCATCGAACAGCTCGCGGATCAGCGCGGCGGCCTGGTGACGCCCGGTCAGCCGGAAGATGTTGTACATGCGCTTGGCCGCCTTGCCATAGTTGACGTGCTTGTGCGTGTACCGGTAGACCTGGTCCGTGATCGCCTGCACGTACTCGTCCAGCGACTGGGGCGAGACCTGCTGCGCCAGCTTGGAGAACAGCGGCACCGACTCCGCCTCCAGGTAGACCTCCTGGAAGTAG
>CAZWPV010000246.1:0-4956 GCA_964635485.1 uncultured Anaerolineales bacterium | reverse complement strand
TGCCGCGCGGCAGGTAGGTGGCAAACAGCACCGCCTTCTCGTCGCGCATCTCGGTATGGCTGAACCACCACCAGCCCCAGGTGCCCCACGGGTTGCGCTGGTCGGTGCGCGTCAGCTCGGGCTGCTCCCCTACCACGCTCGTCGTCTTGAGGCTCTGATCGACCCCCTCGGCCCCGGCGGGGAAGGGGTCCTCCACCACCACGTAGTGCAGGTCGTGGGGCGCGATGATGGTCAGCTTGACGCGGATCACGTCCCCTACACGTGCCTGGGAAATCATCGGGCACCTGTCCTCTTCGGGATCGCAGTCAGCGGACGTGTACTGCCGGCTGACGATGATGCCCCGGTTGAGGGCGGTCACCTCCTCGACCGGCTTGTAATAGCGCAGGTACATACTGTAGTAGAGCACGCCGCTGCCGTGCTTTTCGCCCTCGGGCGCCACGCGCTCGATGGTCACGCGGTTGGCCTGATCGGCCAGGAGCTGCGCGACCGCGATCCGCAGCTTGACCGTCTCGTCGATGTTTTCCCGGGCCACGCTGCCCTCGCCCAGCTTCTCGCCGTTGACCACCACCTGCCAGTTGTACTCACCCTCCAGCTCGCCGGTGGCCACCATCCAGTCGGTGAGAGCGATGAGGGACCAGGCGGTCTCTTGCGTCGTCTCCCAATAACCATCTTTACGGACGGCCATCAGCCAGCGCACGGCGTTGGGCGCCAGCGCGTGATCGGGATCGAGGCGCGCCAGAGCCGCCAGCACGATGGCGGTGGAGCGGGTGTCGGTGTTCATGGCGTAATAGTCGGGCCGCGCCTCCTCCCAGTGGGCCCCGGTGGCGCTGACGATAGCCTTGTTGTTGATATCGGAGAGCAGCGTGTCTACGTTCTTCTCATAACCCTCACCCAGCAGGCCAAAGCCCATCGCCAGGTAGGCCTTGCCAAAGGTATCCAGCACGTCGCGCTGCTCGAAGAGATTGACCATGCGCGCCGTATCCGGGCTCTCGGTCTCGGCCAGCACGTAGAGGATAAAGGCGCGCCGGTTGGCCTGCCAGTGATCCCTCACGTCGCGCGCGCCGCGCAGGCTGGTCTTGAGATAGCCCGCCGCGCGACGCATGACATTCTTGTCGACCGTGAACCCGGCCCGCTCCGCCTCGATCAGCCCCAGCATGACGTAGGCGGTCAGGTACGGGTTGGATTCGTCGTTGATCCACCAGCCCCACCCGCCGTCATAGTGCTGCCGGTTGTAGAGCCGCTGCAGGCCAATACTGACCTGCCCCGGCAGCCGCGCCTCCAGATCGGGCCGGTCGAGGCCCAGCTCCTTGTACGCCCGGTAGGTGACCACGTTGGGCAGGAAGCGGCTCACCGTCTGCTCGGTGCACTCGTAGGGATAGTGCTCCAGGTAGTCGAGCCCGTCCGTCATGCCGGCCGCCAGCGACGGATCGACGTGCACCGACAGCTCCCCCTGGGTGGGATCGTAGCGCGGCGGCAGGGCCACCGCCTCCAGCCGCTCCCCATCCGACTTGAGGACGCCGGAGGTAGCGACTACCTCGGGCGTGCTGTAGTTATAGACCGGCAAGGGAATCTCGACCGCGTCGGCGTAGGAGCCCGACCGCGCGCCAAACAGCAGCTTGACCTCCGAAACGTCCCCCACCACCACCGGCCATTCGACTCTTACTTTGCCTCCTGCCGGGATGCTCACCTGTTGCACGGGCGAAGCGGGCGCATCGCGATGCGCCCCTACGCGCAACCCCTCGGCTTCAAAGGATACCGTCACCTCCAGGTCGCCGTCCGTGTTGTTGTGCACCACCGCTCCCAGCATCGCCTCGTCGCCGACGACGAAGAAACGCGGGATCACAGGCCGCACCAGCAGGTCCTTGGTGCTCACCACGTCCACCTGCGCCTCGCCCACCAGCGTCTCATCGGTAACGCCCCAGGCGCTCATGCGCCAGGTGGTGAGGTTATCCGGCAGGGTGACGCTAACCTTGGCGTTGCCATCTTTATCCGTCGTGACGACGGCGTCCCAGTAGGCGGTGTCGCGAAAGTCCTGCCGCACGGGACCGAACTCTTCCCCGCCACCGCCACCACCGCCCATCCCCTTGACCTCCTCACCCACCTCCTGGGTGATACGGTCGATGGAGAGCACCAAGCCGCTGGACGTATCGACGCCGACTCCGCGCTCGCGCCAAAAGTGGCTGACGATGTCCACCTGCCGGCGGTCGGCCAGCGTCAGCACCGCCAGATCGACCAAGCTGAGCGCCAGCTCGGCCTCGACCGGCTTCCCGGCGCTATCGGTGACGTGGATAACGTAGGTCACCTTTTCGCCCGGCCCATAGTGCTCGTCGGCACCTTTGTCCGGCGTCATCTCGATGGTCAGCTCCTTCTCCGTGGTCTCGATGGAGAGCTGCGCGTAGCCGACCTTGAAGCTGGGATAGGGGTTGGTCCCGTCCACCCCCTTGACGATGACGACGGAGACGTACACGTTGGGGATCATGCCCTCGGTGATAGGGATCCTGATCTGGTCCGAGTTGGTCTCCAGCGTCTGCACCCAGTGATCGTAGACGGTGCCCCGCTCGATGGTGACCAGCGCCTTGACCTCGCCCTGATACGGATGGGGGATGAGGATGGTCGCCGTATCGCCGACCTTGTACTCGCGCTTGTCGGTGATCAGGTCGATGCGGTCGTTGTTATCCACGCGCCAACTGATATAGTCGCGCCCGCTGACCCACATGTAGGTGGAACTGCGCACCTCCCCCCCTCTACTCCCTCCCACCCGCGGAGGGGAAGTGGGAGGTGCACCGGTGGCGAACACCTTGTAGGAGCCGCCCTTCTCCGGCACGAAGCTGGCGGTGGCTTTGCCCCTGCTATCCGTCGTGACCGTGACGGTATACACCGGCGTATCCTCGACGACGCTCTCCCAGTAGTAGCGCCCGTCCTCGGCCTGCTTCCTGACGCTGTACCACTTGTGCTCGGCAAAGACGATGGTCAGTTCCTGATTGGGCACGGGCTCGCTGTCCCAATCCACCGTGATGATGTCCACACTGACATCCTCCCCCACCAGGCCGACGTATCGCTCAGGCTTGAGACCGATGTAGTACGCGCCCTTGTGCACCACCGCGGTGGTGCGGTTAGAGACCTCCTGGTCGTTGATGTCGGTGACGGTCACCTCCAGCGTAAAGCGCTGGCTATTGATCTTTTCGGCGATGTCGGCATCTACGGTGAAGGTGAAACGCCCATCCGAGTCGGTCGTCCCCTCCCCCTCGGCGATCAGCTCGCCGTAGCTGCTGCGCTCCGCCCAGTACCACCAGGAGCGCCAGTCTGTGTCGGTGAAATCCCACCACCCGCCGCCGGTGTAGTCAAAGTAAGAGTCGGCGGAGAGGACGGCGTACCGCACCTTGGCATTGGCCACCGGACCGCCAAAGAAGTAGGTCGCCTGAGCGGTGACCTCGATCTCGTCCCCGTGGACATACTCCGGTGCATCCGTCTGCACCTCCACCTGGAACTCGGGCTTGCGATACTCGGCCACCAGGAAGGAGGTGCCGTAGTAGTATTCGTCTTTATAGGTCGCCTGCAGGGAATAGCTGCCCAGCGAGGCCTCCTCGCCCAGCTCGAGCTTGCCCTCCACCGTTCCCATCTCGCTGATGGTCAAACGCTCGTCGTACACCTCCGCGCCCTGTGCGTCAAAGATCTTGACCTCGATCTTTTGACCCACTGGAGGCAGGGAGTAATGCGCATCGTCGTCTGCACGCAGGACGCCCTTAAAGTAGACCGTCTGGCCGGGGCGATAGATGGGCCGCTCGGTGAAAAAGTAGGTCTCGTAAGGCTGGTCGTAATAGGCCACCGGCAGGTCGAAATCCCACGGCGAGATGCCGTTGCTCCAGATGGACATGCCGACGGCAAAATCCGTGCCGGGGTTATCCCGGTCGCCGGTAAAGGCGTACACCGCCTGACGATCGGTGAGGCTGTAATCGCCGACAAAGACGCCGTCCTCATCCGTCCTGCCCTGCGCCAAGGTGCGCCTGTTTAGCATCACCACGACGGGTACATCCGGCACCACGTCGCCGGAGCGCAGGTCGGTGACCCACACCAGCGCCCCGGAGTCGCTACTCTTCAGGGTCACGTTGTACCGGGAGACGACGAGTATCTGTCTGTGTGCCTCGGGTGATAGATAGGATCGCGCCTCAGGATAGACCGAGCTCGCAGGCGCCAATACCTCGAGGTAATAGATGCCCGGCTCCAAGAAGCCACTATCGGATAGGCGGGTGCCGTAAATGGCGCGCTTGTCCAACACCGGCGCTACATCCATCGACCACTGCCGGACGAGGTTTCCCTCACTACCGCTGTACCTATCCCAATACTCCCAATCCTCGTTGGCGTTGATGAAATCCCCTGCCGGCATGCGGTAGAGCTTGAAATCCACCTGCCCCACGTTGCGCACGGTCACATAGGCCACGGTCTCCGAGTAAGCGTTGTAGGTGCCCACGCGGCCGAGCGTGTTCAGGTAGGCCATCGGCGCCAACGACTTGGTGTTCCAGCGGATGGTGACGTCCTCCCCCAGCTTGTGCCCGTAGCGCCCCTGTACGTCGCCATCGATGGTCACCGTATAATCGGTGTTGGGCTGGACGGGGAAGGAGATGTTGAGCCGGGTGTTGCTATCCCACCAGTAGGTATAGACCTGCGTCGCCGAGACGGGCGGGCTGATGGTAAAGTTGCCGTCGAGGGACTCGGGGTCCATCGGGCTGGTAAAGTTCACCTGCAAGCCACCGCCCGGCTCGACGTCCGTCGCCCCATCGTGCGGCATAGTCATGACGATAGCCGGGTACACGATGGTGCTGAAAGTGAACTGGTACGCTCTGAAATCACCCGCGCCCCCCGTGGCCCCTTTAGCGCCACTGCCGATACTCGCCTGGTACCGCGTGCCAAAGTCGAGCGGCGCGCTGGGCGTAAAGCCCATCGTCTCCACCCCGACGC
>CAZWPV010000245.1:0-4964 GCA_964635485.1 uncultured Anaerolineales bacterium | reverse complement strand
AACTTCGGCGGCGGCGACAGCTTCGTCGTACCGCCGACGATCGCCGCCGACGCCGAGGCCCGGCAGGTGTTCCTCGAGGCGATGGACCACGCGCGGGCGGCCTACGACAAGCTCGTCGAGTTCGGCCTGGCCGAAGGCCGCGGCAAGGAGAGCGTGCAAGAGGACGCCCGCTTCGTGCTGCCCAACGCCGCCGCCACCCGGCTGGTGATGACGATGAACTTTCGCGAGCTGCTGCACCTGTTCAGACTGCGCATCTCCCCCGAAGCGCAGTGGGAGATCCGAGGGCTGTGCGTGCGCATGCTCGAACTCGTCACTCCCCACGCGCCGAGCGTCTTTGGCGATCTGCGGGAGGAGTTGAGAGGCCAGTATCCGTCATTTTTCGAGAGCCTGGAGTAGTATACAAGCAATAAAAGTATCTTCTCAATAAAAACTGTAACGCTTTTGCAACGTGATTGAATGCTAACCGGCCCGGCTCCTGTGATATAATTTGAGTGTGGCCAAAATCCTCGAATTTGGGAGGGTTGCGCATCTCTGGCCAACAGGAGGGCATTATGAAACGCAGGCAAGTGTTAGTGGCCATGGCCGCACTGATCGCCGGGGTGGTGTTGACCGGTGTGGCCGTGGGTTTTCCGGCGTTCGTCCAGGCCGAGGCCGCCTCTCCGCAAGTCAGCGTCCTCCCCGGATTCCGCGTCAGCGCCTACTTTACGTTCACGTCCTACACCTATCCCACCAGCATCGCGTTCGGTCCCGATGGCAAGCTTTACGTCGCCTCGCTGACGGGCTACGTCTACACACTTGAGGACACCGACGGCGACGATGTGGCGGATTCACAGGTTGTCTTTGCCAACGGCCTGCCGCTCCCGTTGGGCCTGGCCTGGCGGGGAGACGAGCTTTTCGTCTCGGTGAACGAAAAGATACAGGCGCTGAAGGATAGCGATAGCGATGAGGTCGCAGACGAGACCCGGGACGTCGTGACCGGCCTGCCCACCGGCGGCAGCCACCGCAACAACGGCATTGCCTTCGGCCCCGACGGCGCGCTCTACGTGACGATGGGATCCAGTTGCGACGCCTGCAACGAGACGGACCCCCAGCGTGCGACGATACTTAAATTCGACCTCGACGGCGGTTCCCTGGACCTGGGTGCCTCGGATACCTACACCACCTACATCTACGCCATGGGAGTGCGCAACGCCTACGATCTGGCCTTCTACCCCGGCACCTCCGACCTCTTTGCCACCGACAACGGCCGGGACGACCTGGGGCCGGACGCCCCGCCGGACGAGCTTAACCACGTGGTGCAGGGCGCGCACTACGGCTGGCCCCACTGCTGGCCGGGCGGCGCCGACCCCGGCTGGGAGATCTATTGCACCTGGACGCGGCAGCCCGTGGCGACCTTTACCGCCCACGCCTCGGCCGATGGGTTGGCGTTCTACGACGACGCCGAGTTCCCACCCCAATATTGGAACGACGCTTTCGTCGCCTTGTTCAACGCCAGCCGGGTGGATTGGATCGATATTGTCCCCACGGGTGGGAGCTACTCGGCGTCGGTGAACACCTTCGCCAGCGGATTCGACCAGCCTCTGGACGTCGCAGTTGGCCCGGACGGCGCGCTCTACGTGGCCGACTACGGCGATGGCACCATCTACCGCATCGCGGCCGAGGCCGATTTATCAGGCTCCTCCAAGGGCATCTCGAACTCCAGGCCCAGCCCAGGGGAGACGCTGACCTACACGCTCCTCGTCGCCAACGCCGGCAGTTCCACGGCCTTTACCCTCACCGATTCCATCCCGATTTCGACGACCTACGTGCCGGGCAGCGCCTGGGCAAGCGCGGGGACGATCACCGACGTAACGGGCATCACCTGGTCGGGGACCGTCAGCGCCAACGCGACGATCTCGGCCACCTTTGGCGTGGTCGTCGATCCGGGCATCGATTCACCCACGTTCATTGTCAACACCGCCGTGCTGACGGGCGGGATAGACAGCCCGCACACGTTGCAGGCGACAGTGATCATCTCCGGCACAGATCGATATCTTCCCCTCGTTCTCAGGGAACAATAGCGGCACAATGCCAAGTGCCCGGCGCTTGTTAGAACGCCGGGCACTTATTTTTCTCTAGCTGGGTGCCAGTTATCCGCCCGGCCGGTCGGCGATGCCCACCAGCTCGACGGCGTCGATCTCGTTCCAGTCCTCGAGCACCGACTGGTCGATGGTGATCTTGACGGCGACAGCCTGGTAGTCGGCGTCCTCCACCGTGATGTGGAGGGTGAAGGGGCACGTGTCTGATTCGTCCTCAGGCTCTCCCTCGTAGATGGTGTGGTACGTCCCTCGCACATCGCGCAGCTCGACCTTGACCACCTGGTTAGGATTATAGTTCTGGACGATGTTCACCTCAGTGGGCTGTACCGGCGTGTCGTACTCTAGCTCGATCCACTCGATCGTGTCGTAACCTGAGGAAGCCCAGGCCGTGGTGTAGTCGCCGCACTCGGGCGTATCGGGCGCACCGGCGGCCTGCATGGCCGACCAACTCACGTCGCCGTATTGAGAGCTGGCCGTGGCAGAGACGGCCCACTGGCGGGTCTCTCCACCCATCGGCGGTTCCTCGGCCCCGGCGGGCGGGAAGAAGCGCACCGAGGCCAGCACGGCGTCGAACAGCGGAGCGAACGCGTCCCACTCGTCCGCTGGGGCCGCGCCGAGCATGAGGAAGTGATGATTGGGCGTCACCGCCACGACGACGATGCGGCCGGCGGCCTCCTTGCCATCAAAGTCGCCGCTGATATCGGCTACCAAACCGGGCTTGCCGTCGACGGTGATGGGCCGAGGAGGCGAGACCTCCACTCCCTCTTCGACGTCTTCGGTCTGGCTTCCGAACAACTCCTCCGGCGTGGCGCCCTCCTCGTCCTCGTAGCCCACCATCATGATGGCGGGGCCGATATCCGGGTCGGCGTCGGGGGCCTCCAGGCTGGCGATGCCAAACCCCTCCTCCACCTCAAAGCCTGGGATCGCGCGGAACGAGAACCCGCCGTCCTCGCTGCGGACCTCGTCCCCCAGTTCGACCTTTGGCTCGGGTGTGTCCGTCGGCGCAGGCGTGTTCGTCGGCGCGGGTGTGTTCGTGGGCCTGGGTGTGTTCGTGGGCGCAGGGGGCTCTGTGGGCTCGGCAGTAGCCGTCGGCTCTGCCGGTGTGAGCAGACCGCAGCCCAGGGTGACCAGGGTCAGAACCAAAAGGGTACATACAGGTACGAATTTACGTTTCATCCAAAACCTCCTTGCTCAGATATTGTATTGGAATTATACATCCTCTCGACGACTATGTCACGCCCGCCAAAACAAATCGCCCACCACATGGGCCAGATTAACGGACAATTGACAGTTAGGCTGTTCTCATTTAGAATACGGGCCAGTCTTTAACTTGCATCATACGCACGTCTGGACGCGATCTGAAAGGGGAACTCATGAAGGAATACGATACCGGTCAACTGCGCAACGTCGTTTTGCTTGGACATGGAAGCGCAGGGAAAACATCGCTGGCGGAGGCAATGCTCTTTGCCAGCGGCGCGATCAACCGCATGGGAGAGGTTGAAAACGGCACGACCGTCGCGGATTTTGACGAGGAGGAGATGCGCCGTCACATCTCGCTCAACCTGGCCATCGTCCCCATCGAATGGGCGGGCTGCAAGATCAACGTGTTGGATACCCCCGGCTACACCGACTTTGTCGGCGAGGTCAAGAGCGCCATCCGGGTGGCCGACGTGGCGCTGATTGTGGTGGACGCGGTGGCCGGCGTCGAGGTGGGGACGGAGCTGGTTTGGGACTATGCCGAGGAGCAGGGGTTACCCCGGATAGTGATCGTCAACAAGATAAATCGGGAGAACGCCAGCTTAGATCGTGCACTAGAGGCGCTGCGAGAGACCTTTGGAAAGAACTTTGTCCCCATTCACCTCCCCATCGGCGCGGAGGGCGATTTTGCGGGTGTGGTCGATTTAGTCAAGATGCGGGCACTGGCGGGCGCTGACGGCAAGACCGGGGACATCCCCGCTAACCTGGCCGATCAGGCAAAAGAGGGTCGCTTGCAGGTGGTCGAGGCTGCCGCCGAAGCCGACGACGAACTGATCGTCAAGTATCTCGAGGGCGAGGAGCTCACCGACGAGGAGATCCAACAGGGGCTGCGCGCGGCGATCCTCAGCGGGACGGCTGTCCCCGTCCTGGTGACGGCGGCGACGGCAAACCTGGGCACGAAGGCGCTGCTGGATGCCCTGGTTGCCTACGCCCCATCTCCGGCGGACCGTGGGCCGGTCACTGCCGAGGGGGCAGCGGGTGAAGAGGAGATCGAGCCCAACGAGCTGGCTCCGCTGGCAGCGCTGGCCTTCAAGACGACGGCCGATCCCTTCGTAGGCAAACTGACGTACGTCCGCGTCTACGGCGGCTTGCTGGAATCGGATAGCCGCCTGTTCAACAGCCGGGCAAGAGAGGAGGAACGCACGGGGCAGATCTATGTGATGTGCGGCAAGGAGCAGATTGCGGTGCCGCGCCTGCGCCCCGGCGACATCGGCGCGATGGCCAAGCTGACCCACACGCTGACCGGCGATACGCTGTGTGACAAGGGCCATCCGGTGAGCCTGCCCGGACCGGTCTTTCCGGCTCCGCTCTTTGCCGTGGCCGTCCAGCCTACGAGCAAGGCCGACCAGGCCAAGCTCGGCCCCACGCTGACCCGCATCTGCGAGGAGGATCCCACGCTGCGCTGGCACCAGGAGGCCAGTACCAAGCAGACGATCCTGGAGGGAATGGGCGTGGCCCACGTGGACATTGCGCTGAAACGCATGCAGAATCGCTTTGCCGTCGAGGTCGGGACCTCGATCCCCAAGGTGCCTTACCGCGAGACGATCACCAAGGTCTACGGCGATCAGTACCGCCACAAGAAACAAACCGGCGGTGCGGGCCAGTTCGCCGAGGTGCACATGCGGCTGG
>CAZWPV010000244.1:0-4967 GCA_964635485.1 uncultured Anaerolineales bacterium | reverse complement strand
TCGATGACGGCACCAAAGATGAGGTTCACGTCGGGATGCGCGGTCTGCTTGATGATCGAAGCCGCCTCGTTGACCTCGTACAGGCTCATGTCCGGCCCACCGGTGATGTTGAACAGGATACCGCGAGCGCCGTCGATGGTGATATCCAGCAGACGGCTGGAGATGGCCTGTTGCACCGCCTCGACCGCTCGATTCTCGCCGCCGGCGCGCCCGACCGCCATCAACGCCGCGCCGCCCTCCGACATGATCGTCCGCACGTCGGCAAAGTCCAGGTTGATCAGACCGGGCACGGTGATCAATTCCGAGATGCCCTGGACGCCCTGGCGCAGCACGTCGTCGGCCAGGGAGAACGCAGCCTGCAGGCTGACGCGCTTGTCGGTGATCTCAAGCAAGCGATCGTTGGGGATGACGATCAGCGTATCCACTGCCTCCTTGAGGCCCTCGACCCCCGTCCGCGCCGCTTCGCCCCGCACGGAGCCCTCCCAACCGAATGGGCGGGTGACCACGCCGATGGTCAGGGCGCCGACCTCCCTGGCGATGCGCGCGATGACGGGCGCTGCCCCGGTGCCG
Source organism: uncultured Anaerolineales bacterium (assembly GCA_964635485.1). Lineage (GTDB taxonomy): Bacteria > Chloroflexota > Anaerolineae > B4-G1 > B4-G1 > JAFGED01. Next base: position 4,397 of record CAZWPV010000244.1, on the reverse strand, counting down.
GTGCCGCCGCCCATGCCCGCGGTGATGAACACCATGTCGGTGCCCTGCAGAACCTGGTACAGGTCGTCGGCCGATTCCTCTGCCGCCTTCTTGCCCAGTTCCGGATCGCCTCCCACGCCCAGCCCGCGCGTCAGCTTGTCGCCTATGCGCACGCGCTTGGGTGCATCGGAGAGCATGAGGGCCTGGGCGTCGGTGTTGATCGCGATAAAGTCAACACTGCTCAGCCCTTCGGCGATCATGCGGTTGACGGCATTGCTGCCACCACCGCCTACGCCGATCACTCGGATTTGTGCAAAGCTTTCTGTCTGGTTGTGCATTTCGAGCCTCCTATTGTGATGAATGTTGCGAACCTACGACTGACTTCCTCAACCGGGCAAGAGCGCCCGGAGCCATTTGAAAAAGCGTCCCCCAGGACTTGGGACAGGTCTGTGAAGCTGCGGGCGCGTGTCCGTCGTCACGCCCCAGCCCATCAGCCCGGCACCCACGGCGTGAGATGGGCTTGAGATTCGATCCACAAGACCGTAGATACCCTGAGGTGTGCCCACCCGCACCGGCAGCTCAAAGATATCCCGCCCCAGTTCCTGGATACCCGAAAGCTGCGCCGTGCCGCCGCACAGCACGATCCCGGCGGGCAGCAGGCCATCGTAGCCCGATCGCTTGATCTCTTGCTGGACCATCGAAACGATCTCTTCCACCCGTGCCTCGACGATCTCTGCCAGCTTCCAGCGCGGCACCACCTGAGGGCTCCCCCCGCCAAAGGCCGGCACGGTGCAATGGTCGTCGGGCGAGACCTGGGCCGCGAGGGCGTGGCCATGTTGCACCTTGATCTCCTCGGCAACCGTCGGCGGCAGGCGCAGGCCGATGGCGATATCGCCGGTGATGTACTCGCCGCCCACGCCCAGCGTGACCGTGTGCCACACCGTGCCGTCGATAAAGATGGCGATATCGGTGGTGCCGGCGCCAATGTCGGCCAGGACGACACCCATCTCGCGCTCGGTCTCGGTCAACACGGCGTCGCCGGCAGCGATGCTCGCCAGGATCAACTCGTCCACCTCCACCCTGGCCCCCTCCACGCACTTGATCAGGTTCTGAATCGCGGTGGTGGAGCCGGTGACGATGTGGGCCTCGACCTCCAATCGGAAACCGTGCATCCCCGCCGGGTCGCGCACGCCGGTCTGTCCGTCCACCACGTAACTGCGGGGGATCACGTGTACGACCTCCTGGTTGTGCGGCACGGCGATGGCGTGCGCCGCATCCAGCACCCGGTCCACGTCCTCCACTGTGATTCCATCCTCGCGACGGGAGATGCCCACCACGCCCCGGCTGTTGAGGGAGGAGATGTGTGTGCCGCTGAGCCCCACGTAAGCGCGCTCGATCTTGTAACCCGACATCCGCTCGGCCGCTTCGACCGAGGCGGTGATAGAGGCGGTGGCATCCGCCACGTTGATCACCACGCCCTTGCGGATGCCGCGCGAAACCACCTGCCCCACGCCGATGACGCGGGTCTCGCCGTCGTCGCCCACCTCACCCACCAGGGTGCACACTTTGCTGCTGCCTACGTCGATGCCTACGATAGTGCGTTCCACGGTTCGCCTCTTTTCGTGGGTCGGACTGCGTCGGATTGAACCAATCCGCTCGACCTACCACTCATTGGTCAACGAATAATACGGTGCCTTGGGGAAGCGCACGTCCACAAACTTTGGCGTTACCTGCTGCGCCTCCAAATGAGCCGCCACAACTTCCAACGTCTGAAGTCGCTCGTCCATCCCCGCCCCCTGGCCCACGATCACGCTCCAACCCCGCCTGTCGGTAATCACAAACCCCCGAGACGGCATATAGGTGAGCTCCGGCGACATCTCGATGCCCGACGCCCACAGCTCGGCCAGCGCGACGCGCGCAGGCTCGGCCAATAGACCATCCTCGTCCTGTGGCAGTGGCCCGCGCACCACCCACGCCTCCGTAAACGCCGCCTCGGCCGGAAAGATCACGCCGTCTGCATCCACACCCCACAACTGCCCGCCGTCGCTCCACACCATCCTCGGCTGCCGCTCCACGACGGCGATGGCACAATTCGACGGCAGCCGGCAGGCTACCTCGGCGCTCTCGAGGCCTGGCAGCGCGGCCAGGATTTGGGCCTCGATCTCGCCGGGCTTGACCCACAGGACGTGCAGGCCGGGCAAGTCGCTGGCCCAAAAGACCTCCCTGGGCGACACCCGCACCGTGCCTTCCACGTCGGCGCTGTAGACGTAGAACCGGTCGTCGAGCAGCACCCACAACGCCAAGGCCACAATCACGACCACCAGCGCCAGCAGTGCCCGCCACAGCCAGTGGAATCGCAGCGGCGCTTGCACGCGCTTTCGACCGATGACGAGCGTGCCCGCCGTCTCAAACTTTCTTCGCGTCGTCCGCTGCCGTCTCGTAGACCTCATAGGTCACAAATCCTGCACGTAACGCTATTGCCCCAAATTCTCCAAATCGGCCAAATCCTGCAACCGCCCAGATGCCTTCTTACTCTCCTTGAGGTTTTCCAGGTCGATAAAATTGACCCTGACCTCATCAACCTCAACTTCAACCCGCGACGCATAACAGCGTTCAAAATCCACTCCCGGCGGCGTCGTGATGATGTCGATGCGGTTGGGTGGATACCCAAGTTGAACAACCTGATCAGGTGTTAAAAAGTCGGCGGCTTGCAGCCCCAGTGACCCAAACCCAAACTGCTCTAGTGCCTCGACCATTCTGGCTGCGTTTTCCGGGCTCATCTCGACCCATACATCCATATCTTTGGTGTAACGTGGATAGCCATGCAGCGCGACAGCATAACCACCGATAACCAGGTACCGGACGTGGTTATCGTTTAACGATTGTATAAACTCTCTGAAATCTTGGCTCAGCACCGTATCGCCACCGATGATACTCGCGCCTGATCTGTTCCAAAGCTTCCAGACGGGCCTGATAGGACTGCGTCTGCCAATAGGCAAAATCGCTTTTCTGCGCCCGGATGCTCACTTTAGTGACCGTTTTCTGGATACCGGACACCGTACACCTCTCAATTCCCCGGCGGCTGATAGGACGTCTCCGAGCGCTCCTTGTCCTCGTAACGCTCGACCGCCAGCTCGATCAACCGGTCGATCAGCTCCGGGTAGGAGATGCCGGTGGCCTCCCACAGCTTGGGGTACATGCTGATCGACGTGAACCCTGGAATGGTGTTGACCTCGTTCACGTACAACACGCCCGTCTCGCCGGAGAGCAGAAAATCGGCCCGCGCCATCCCGGCGCAGTCGATGGCTTTATAGACCTCCACTGCCAGCTCGCGCACCCGCTCGGTCATCTCCAGCGCGAGCGGTGCCGGGATCAAGAGCTTGGACGCCTCGTCCCCCTCGTCAAAGTACTTGGCCTCGTAGCTGTAGAACTCGCGGCTGGGAATGACTTCACCGGGCAGCGAGGCGATGGGATCGTCGTTGCCCAGCACGCTGACCTCGATCTCGCGCGCCCCCGGCACCGCCTCCTCGACGATCAGCTTGCGGTCGTAGCGCGCCGCCTCGGCCAGGCCGGCCGCCAGCTCGGCCCGATTATCGCACCTGCTGATGCCCACGCTCGAACCCAGGTTGGCCGGCTTGGCGAACACCGGATAATCGAGCGCCGCCTCGACCCGATCCATCACGCCCTTGGAGTCTGCGTCCCACTCTTTGCGCTTGAACAGCAGGTGTTTGACGATGGGCAGGCCGTGAGCCAGCATCACGTCCTTAAAGACCGCCTTGTCCAATCCCAGCGCCGACCCGATCACCCCGGCGCCCACGTAGGGAATGCCGGCCAACTCCAGCAGTCCCTGCACCGTGCCGTCCTCGCCGTAGGGGCCGTGCAGCACCGGGAAGACGACGTCGAGCTCCGACAGGCGCGTCGCCTCGATGGCCTGCTCCGTGTCTTTGAGCTGCATCAGGCCACGGCGGGAGGGATCGCCCAGCAGCGCCGCCGGATGGCTGGCCTCTGCGTCGCCCGCCCGCAGCGCCTTCATCGGATCACCCGAGGCGATCCACCGCCCCTCCTTGGTGATGCCGATGGGCACGACCTCGTACTTCTCCTTGTCGATGGCGTCCATCACCGACTGGGCGGAGACAAGCGACACCTCGTGCTCGCCCGAGCGCCCGCCAAAGACGATGCCCACGCGGATTTTCTTCCTCGCCAACCTACCACTCCCCCACCAACTCGATCTCCACCTCCAGTTCCACTCCGAACTGGCGCCTCACCTCGGCCCGCGTGTGCTCGATCAGCGCCAGCACCTCCGTCGCCGTCGCGTCGCCGGTGTTCATAAAGAAATTGCCGTGCAGCTCCGAAATCTGCGCCCCGCCGATAAAGCTGCCGCGCAGACCGGCCTGCTCGATCAGGTACCCCGCGTGGCT
>CAZWPV010000243.1:0-4978 GCA_964635485.1 uncultured Anaerolineales bacterium | reverse complement strand
TCTCCCCCCGATTATACACCCAACGCCGCCCTTCTTACAACCGCCCGCGCCCCGCGCGCCCGCACTTGTGCGGCTGCCGCCTCCGTGCTATACTCGTCCCCGGGGCAGGGTGTATCCGCCTGCGGGCTGCCCCACCCGCAAATTAGCCATAGGGAGGGAAAAAATGGCAAAGAGACTTACGGTTATCAACAAGTTACGGCCCAAGATCGTCGGCCAGGGTGTGGTGGACGTGGAGGAACTGGCGGGGCGGGTGGCGAAGAACACCACCTTCAACGTCGAGGAGATCGACTCCATCCTGCGGCTCGCCGTGGACGAGGCCAACGCTGCCTTGCAGGCCGGCGAGACGGTCAAGCTGGACGATCTCCTCAGCGTATCCCCCAACATGAAAGTGGGCGGCGCGGTGAACATGTCCATACGGGCCGACCGGGGAGCGACCGCCGGATTGAACAACCCCATGCTGTGGACGGCGGCCAAGGTCAAGAATCACGCCAACCTGTCCAAGTCCAGCGATGACCTGGTGGCGGACTGGGACGCGGCCAATCCCGGCGACCCGGTGGAGGACTGAGCGCGAACCGGAGCTTGGCAGCACATCGCGAGACGCGATACATTACACGGCGTGTCATTTAACGTGACACGCCGTGTTGTTTTGACTAGCACGGCGTGTTATCCGACGTAGCACGGCGTGTTACCTGACGTAGCACGCCGTGTTACCTGACGTAGCACGGCGTGTTATCTGACGTAGCACGGCGTGTTATCGGGCGCAGGCACGGCGGAGACGCCGTCAAGACCTCGGAGGTCTCCAAATGGCCCTTAATTGAGGCTCGGGAACTGCTCTGGCCGCTCTGTTTTTGGTCAAAGTAGGCATCGTAGACCTCCGAGGTCTGCAGTCCCCCCAAGTTTTAGATGCGCCCAGCTATCACTGCCCCAGGTCCACCGGCTGCTGGCGCGTCTCGGCGTCCAGGAACTGGGCCAGGCGCTTACGGAAGAAGAGCTGCACCACGCCGGTGGGGCCGTTGCGGTGCTTGGAGACCATGATGTCGGCGATGTTTTGCTGTTCCGTTTCCGGGTGGTAGAGCTCATCGCGGTAGATGAACATCACCACGTCCGCGTCCTGTTCGAGACTGTTATGGACCACGATGTCGCCAGCTATGAAGTTGTGGTGGCCAGGAACCTCCAGGTCAAACACTCGCTCTGTGCCATCAGGCATGATATCTGAAACTTGATCCCAGTAAATGTCGCTCTGGCTGAGTCGTACCAGGGTATCGCTCTGTACGATTCGTCCCACGTGCAGTGCACGGTCGCGGCCGAGGTTGCTCTTATATAGACTTGTACCGCAGTATTGGGTTCCGAGTGCTGCCTGCATCTCACGTGTGCTTATACCGATAGATTGCCGCGCGGGTTCTACCAGTGAGCGCCAGGCTAGTTTGGGTATCACATCTCTGTTTGTGTTGTGAATGCGTTTATGCAGAAACTCCTCGATTTCTCGTGCCTTGGGAGCTTTGGGACCAACTACGCCGATCTTTTTTATGAATGCCATCACGTCGGGTTTGCCTGTGATAGTTACGTGCCATTGATCGCGGCCTTTTCGCCCTTGCGGGACACGGTTCACACGTGCTACGATTCCTAGACGTAGAAGTAGGTGTTGGACATCTAGCGCGAGTTGCTTGCTGCTTGTGGCGTAATAGACGATAGCGCGCGGCGATTTCTGTCCAAACACGCCCAAGGTTCCGTCGGTAGCCCACAGGTGGCGTAAGAATGGCTCAATGACTTCATTTGATTGCTCAAACAGTTGCTTGGGGACGTGTTTCTCATGAGAGCGATATCCCCACACTCCTAGTCCATCCATCCAATCTGCAACCGGATTTCGCGTCTCATGTGTCAAGTGTGCTGTTGCACTTAAAAAGACCTGCCACCAGTCACGCTGACGCTCGACTCGGGGAGTTAGTGTATCTCCAAATATCTCCTTGGCCAGTTCTACGACGGTGTTTGCCAAAGCCTTGCTGTTTGTGGTGTATTGAACTGCATGACGGGGCAACGTGCAACCGTCACCGATGAGATGACCTAGCAACGCCGCTTCCGCTTTACTCATCGTTGCTGCTGATGTGGCCAAGTGCTCCCAGGAGCGCGGAAGGGCAATGTGTTCGCCGGGCTTGAGTTGGTCAAGGCGCTTCCATCCGTCCAGTGTACGGAATTTGTGACTGGCTGTGGCTCTGACCTCGCGTCCTAACTTGGTGTGGAGCCGAAACACGGGTTTCGTGCCGGTCAGCCATGCCTTGCGCGCTTTGATGGGTTCTAGCTTCCAGGTTGCTTCGTTTAGGGCCATTACTTCTACTGACCCGCCCTGTTGGACCAGTTGCTCGATGGGTAGGCGTTGCCCGTTGGCCAGTTGCACCAGCGTGTCACCAGTCAAGCAACCGCTCTCACGGAGATCCGCCAGCACCGGGTGCTTGTCGGTGCGCTGCTCGACGGCGCGGGAGAGCTGGGATGCAGCTACCACGGGCAGATCCAGCTCCCGCGCGATGGCCTTGAGCGACCGCGATATGTACGAGACCTCCTGCACCCGGTTCTCGGAGCGCACGTCGCCAACCATCAACTGCAAATAGTCCACCAGGATCAGATCGAGCCCGTGCTCGGCGTGGAGGCGGCGGGCCTTGGTGCGCAGTTGCAGGGCCGATATAGAGGGGGTGTCGTCGATAAAGATGGGCAGGTCGGCGAGCTTGCCGGTGGCCTGGACGAAGAGCGGCCACTCGTCCTCCTTCAGATCGCCCAGCCGCAGCCGCTGTGTATCGATCCCGGTCTCGGCCGACACGATGCGCTGCACGACCTGCTCGGACGACATCTCCAGGCTAAAGATCGCCACGCGCTGGCCGAAGCGGGCGGCGTTCCGCGCCATCGAGAGGCACAGTGACGTCTTGCCGACCGACGGGCGCGCGGCGATGATGATAAAATCGGAGCGCTGGAACCCGCCCAGCAGCCGGTCGATGTCGGCAAAGCCGGAGGGAATGCCCAGCGGTTCGCCCTGGTGCGCGTAGAGGTACTCGATGCGGTCGTAGTAGCGGCGGATGACGTCCTGAATGGGGGATAGGTCGCGGGTGATGCGGCGCTGGGAGACGTTGAAGAGCGCCTGCTCGGCCTGGTCTATCGTCTGGTCGACCTCTTCCGCTTCCTGGTAGGCCAGTTGCGCGATTCGGCTGGCCGCGCCGATCAGCCGCCGGCGAATGGCGGCCTGTTCGACGATGTGGCCATAGGATTCCGCGTGGATGGCGCTGGGGACGGCGTTGATCAGGTGCGTGATGTAGGCGGCGCCGCCGACTTCTTCCAGTTGCTCCCGCCGCTCCAGCTCGTCGCACAGGGTCACAAAGTCGATCGGTTCGCGCCGCTCGTGGAGTGCCAGGATGGCCTCGTAAATCCAAGCATTCTTCTGGATATAGAAGTCCTCCCCCTTCATGAAGGGGGAGACGCGAAACAGCGCTTCGGGGTCGATGAGGAGGGAGCCTAGCACGGCCTCCTCTGCCTCGACGTTGTGAGGCACCATCTTGTCGGGCGTTGCCATGGGTTTCCCTATTGAATGGGCATGTCGTCCAGGTCTAGGCTGTCCACGAAATCGCGGAAGGCTTCCAGTTCTTCGCCGTCCACGCCCTCGCTGATGTCGGGTTCGGGAGTAATGCCGGTCTGCATCACTTCTTCTTCGACAAAGATGGGAGCGTCGCAGCGCACGGCCAGTGCGATGGCATCGGAGGGGCGCGAGTCGATGTCCAGTTGCTGGCCGTTCACGTTCATATAGATGCGGGCGTAAAAAGTGTCGTTGCGCATATCGTTTACGACGATGTGCGAGACCTCGCCACCCAGTTCGGCGATGACGTTGTTGAGTAGATCGTGGGTCATTGGGCGGTGGTGTTCATGTCCTTGCAGGCGCAAAGCGATGGCGTCTGCCTCGGGTCGCCCGATGTAGATGGGTAGATAGCGTTCGACGCCGATCTCTTTGAGTATGACCACGCGGTATTCTGCTATCGGGTTCAGCAAAATTCTATCGACTGTCACCTCAACCATGTGCCGCCTCCTGACCGGTTCGGGGGTACTGGCTCCTCAAATGTGGGTCTGCTGAATTTATTATACCACAGGGGGAGAGAATGGGAAATTGAAACACAAAATCGGAAGTCTGGATCGTCGCTCGCCGCTGTCGATGCCCGGGCCGAATGCCAAAACTGACTTGGGTTGTCGAGCGTTTGGCGGAACTTGTATGAGAGCTGCCGGGGTTGGCAAACCGGTGGCTTGTGGAAGGAGGTTAGAAGAAGTACACCAGTGTGATTCAAGCGTGCTCTGCGTGCTTGAGCAAGCGAAGCCCTTCTAGCCGCAACACCTCTGGGAAAAGCGTTCTATAAATGGTGCAATAGGGTGACCTGGCATTCCATCTTCCTGAGGTTCGGTACACTTCGAGGGGACATCCGCCTCCACACCAGTAGCGCCATTGGCATTCTTGGCAATCCGCTTTTTCATCCACGGGCAGGTTCTGGATGCCTGTCTGGGCCGCCCGGATGTCTGCCAGTGGGTCGCTAGCGGATATGTCGGTGATAGTGTGGCCGATGTCCATCTGGCACTTGGCGATGTGCCCCTGAGTGTCGATGACCAGGTAGTTCGTGCCAACGCTGCAACTGCGTGTGTGAGGCCAGGCCAGGTTGGTCCGGTCGAGCAGTGAGGCCAGCAGGCTGCGGCGGGGCAGCCTGCGTTCAATGATCTGAAAGACACGCTGCATCGTTTCAATCACCCGCTCTTTATCAAGGCGCAGGTTTTCTTTGAACGCCGCTGTATCGTTTTCCCGGTAGAATCCGAGGCCGAACGGCAAATCCTGATCCAACAGCCATTCTGTCAATTCCGGTATGCCTGCTAGATTTCGTCCGGTGATGGTGACAGAGATGTCTGGGACAATGCCAGAAGACAGCGCACGCTCAATGGTTTGGGAGACGGTGGCGAAAGAGCC